>PLHK01000080.1 GCA_003139955.1 Limisphaerales bacterium | reverse complement strand
TCGTCCTCGGTCGGCAACTGGTCGCGGTTGATGAATAAAAATTCCGTGCGGAACAAACCCACGCCCTCGGCGCCGTGCGCCAGCACAGATTCAATGTCGTGCTGGTCCTCGATGTTCGCGGAAAGATGGATGATTTTTCCATCCAGCGTGACGGCGGGCTGGTGCTGAACCTCGCGCAGTTTTTCGTCGAGCGACGCCCTGATCTTCGCGAGTTGGCCGTATTCAAACATCGTCTGGTCGGTCGGGTTGACGATGACCGTGCCGTTGTAACCGTCGAGCAGCGCGTAGTCACCGGTCTCCAATTCTTCGCTCACGGTTTGCGCACCGACGACGGCGGGAAAATCCAGCTTGCGCGCCAGAATGGCGGTGTGCGAGGTTTTGCCGCCAATGTCCGTGACGAAGCCGAGGATAAATTTTTTGTCAATCTGCGCCGTCATCGAAGGACTCAAGTCATGCGCGACCAGAATGCATGGTTCCTTGAGATGCTTCAGGTCGAAGGCGTCCTTTACTTCAAGCAGGCTGTCCAACACGCGGCCGGTGAGGTCGCGCAGGTCGGCGGCGCGTTCGCGAAGATATTCATCGTCTACGTTTTCGAGGACGGCGATGTATTTTTCGGCGGCGGCATGGAAGGCGAATTCGGCGTTCGCCTTTTGCGCGCGGATGATCTTGATGACTTCCTCGATGAGCACGCGATCCTCAAGCATCAACAGGTGCGCGTCAAAGATGTCCGCCTCGGACGAACTCATCGTCTCGGACACGCGCCGCTGAACTTCGGTGATCTGCTGGCGCGTGCGGACGAGCGACTGCTCGAACCGCTTGACCTCGGCGTTCACATTGTCGTCAGCCAGCTCGCGCCGAGAGATAACGTGGCGCGCCTGGCGCAGGACAAGGACTTTACCGCGGCACACTCCCGCCGAAACGGGGATGCCGCGATAAATTTTTTCACCTTTGACCTGACCTGACATAAGATTTTAACCAGAAATAGCCGAGCCTTGCGGAGTTGAAAAGCATTTACGCTTAAAAAACCGAAAAATCTTCGTGACCACAAAAAAGCCCGCGCGTGGCGGGCTGGGAAATTCCAAATTGCAAATGCGGATCAGGCGCGTTCCATGTATTTGCCGGTGCGCGTATCAATGCGGATTTTTTCGCCCGTCTTGATGAACAGCGGCGCCTGCATCGTGATGCCGGTTTCGACGGTGATCGTCTTCTGCACGTTGTTCGCGGAATCGCCGCGCACGCCTTCCGGCGCGTCGGTCACGGTCAGCGTGACGCTGGCCGGAATTTCCACCGTCACCGCTTTTTCTTCGACGAACGTCACGGTCACTTCGCCGTTTTCCACGAGATAATTTTTGGCGTCGCCGACGAGTTCCGCCGTGAGCGTCACGGTTTCGTAAGTGGTCGGGTCGGTGAACACATAATCCTGGCCGTCCTTGTAGCTGAATTCCATCTTCGTCGTCATCATCGGCACCGGCTCGATTTTTTCGGTCGAGCTTAGGCGGATGTCCGAAGATTTGCCGGTGCGGATGCTGCGGAGCGAAGCTTGCACGAACGCGCGCAAGTTGCCGGGCGTGCGATGCTGGAAATCCAAAACCACGCAGATGTCGCCGTTGTAATTGATCGCCATGCCGCGGCGAAGGTCGTTTGCTGTTGCCATAAAAAAATTTGCTTTTTTGTTTCTCTAAAAAATGAGTTGCACAGCTTACCCGCAAAAAACCTGAACGCAAGATGCTTTTGCGCGATTCGGCGGGCATTCCTTGACACCACAAATCATTGTATGTTACAAAATGACAGCCACTATTAGCAGTGGTTTTATGCGTTGCCCCAAATGCGGTTGCCAGGACGACAAGGTCATTGATTCGCGCGCCTCGCGCGAGGGCGCGACCATCCGCCGCCGCCGCGAATGCGCCGCCTGCAAGCATCGCTTCACCACTTACGAAGAAGTCGAACACGAAGGCCTCATGGTTTTGAAACGCGACGGACGCCACGAAGAGTTTTCCCGCGAAAAACTTTTATCCGGCATCCGCAAGGCCTGCCAGAAACGCCCCGTCTCGCCAAAAGCGATGGAAGATTTGGTGGACCACATCGTCGCCAGCGTCACCGTGAAATTTGAAGCGGAAGTTCCCGGCGAATTTATCGGCACGATGGTCATGGAAGGTTTGCGCGAACTGGATGAAGTCGCCTACGTCCGTTTCGCGAGCGTGTATCGGCGCTTTGCCGAAGCCACCGATTTCGTCCACGAGGTGAAAAAACTGGAGGCCGCGAAATGATCGCCCTCCGCAACGACTGCCTGCTCTTCCAACTCACCAACGGCGAAAGCGTTCCCTGCTCGTCGGCGATGATCACCGTGGAAATCGTCGGCGGTGCGGACAGCCAGCTTGAACCTGAAATGCTCCGCCACGCCGCCGCCAGCGTGTTCCATTATTTTAAAGTCGAACTCGAACGCGAGAGCGTTACCGTCGGCGAATTTTCCCTCGCGCTCGAAAAAGTCCTGCATCACCTCGGTTACACCATCCATACCGGCGAACCGAACTCCGAAGTTCACGACACCGACCTTGCCCGGCTCATCCACGAAACCGGCGAGGGGCTCGAATTATTTTTCTTCCCGCGCCTGCGCGACGAGTTGCGCGTCCAACTCCGCCAGTCTCCGCGCATCGTGCGTTTTCGTGGACTGCGCGGCTGCGTGAAACAGATCGCCGGCGCGCGCCGCTGGAGCCAGCGCTGCGAACAGCTTCAAGATCAGATCGTGGAATTTCTCCGCCAGTGCATGAACCAGGAAACCGAAAAAATCGGCTGCGCGCTCGTGGTGGAATAGAAATTGGAATTTTCACCACGGTTGGACACGGATTCAGTTTCAAAAAATTCGTGCAACTTGGTTCGACTGCGAAATTATTATCCGCGTTTATCTGTGTTCATCCGTGGTTGATAAAGATTTATGAGCAAAACACTTTTTGAGAAAATCATCGCCCGCGAAATCCCGGCGGCGATTGTTTATGAAGACGATCTCGTACTCGCCTTCCGCGACATCCATCCCGCCGCGCCGACGCATGTTTTGATTGTGCCGAAGAAACCCATTCCGTGCATCGCCGGGGCGACGGCGGACGACCAGAAATTGCTCGGCCATCTGCTGTTCAAGGCTGCTGAAGTGGCGAAGCAACTAGATTTGAAGAACGGCTACCGGCTGGTCATCAACAACGGCACGGACGGCGGCGAAACCGTGCCGCACTTGCACGTCCACATTCTCGGCGGACGCCACATGGCCTGGCCACCTGGTTGAATTCGCACTAGACAGGAATTTTATTTTGCCAAAGTCAAAACTATGACTATGAAACGCGCAATTCTGTGGATTGCCGGAATAATTGCCATTCTCATTGGATTGGCGTTTGGTTATTACCGCTTCATTTTGGATTGGGATGGTAGGCCGATTAGTCACGCGCAAATTTATTTGGCTTTCGCTGAGTCTATGCATGAACCCGGTGTAAACTACGCAAATGATCCGAAGCCATTTCCGAATGTGAAAGGATTAAGTCAAGATTCACTCGCAACCATTCGCGATAAAATGGGCGGCGATATGAATTGGTCCACAAATTATAATTACGTTTCCGGCCTGCGGGAAAATGATCCTGGAGATTTGGTGCTCATGTATTTTAACCGTCCAACTCGCTGGACTTGGTTTGCTGCGGCGCCTCCAACTATTTTCAAAGAGAAGGAATGGATAATTATTCCTGTTGATTTCGGAATAGGAATGCGTCCACGGTCAATTCAGGAGGGGGATTATAGTGAACGTGTTTCCTTGAATGAGTTTCGCAGTCGGTTGAGACGGACGCTAGATTTTGTCCGCACCAATGAGCGTCCAAATTGGCAGACGATTGTCGCGGAGCAAACGAAGTTTCTGGATTCTATTACCAATCAGTGACTAGATAGGCTACAAAAATTTCTGCCCGGCCGCGCAATTCACTTTGCCGGTTTCCCGCCGAGCTGAATCGTCAGGCCTTCGCGCGCGGCTTCCACTTTTAATTTCCCCTTTTGCTTTTTCACCAGCGCGCGGGCGTGTTTCAGGAAGGCGTCAACTTTGCGGTCATCGTGGTCGGGGTCGTGGTGGAAGAGGATGAGTTTTTTCACGCCGGCCTTGAGCGCGAGTGCCACGGAATCATCCACGCAGCCGTGGCCCCAACCGGTGTGTTTTTTGTATTCCGCGCGGTCGTATTGCGAGTCGAGGATCAGCACGTCGGCATCGCGGATAAAATCCAGCAGCTCGCGTTCGTCGCGGCCATGACACGGCTCGGTGTCGGGAAAAAAACAAATGATGCCGTCCGGCGAAAACAACCGGTAGCCCACCGTCACGCCCGGATGGTTGGCGCGGTGTGCGCTGACCAGAAGCTGGCCGATGCTGAAATTAAAATCCTTTAGTTCTTCGATTTCAATGTTGCTGGGCAGTCGCGAAAACGGCACGGGAAAATAAGTGCTTTCCATCTGGCCGGTGACGGCGGCGACGAGGCTTTTGCGCGCGCCTTCGCTGCCGAGAATGTGGAGCCGGCAGCGGGATTCGTAGATTGGCGCAAAAAACGGCAGGCCTTGAATATGATCCCAGTGCGTGTGCGACAGCAGCAGCGAAAGGTTCAGCGTGCCGCCCTTGAATTCCGCCAGCAGCGACTGGCCGAGTTTGCGCAGGCCGGTGCCGGCGTCGAGGATCACGATATCGCGGCCGCAGCGGACTTCGACGCAAGTGGTGTTGCCGCCGTAACGCACCGTGTCCGCGCCGGGAGAAGGTATGGAGCCGCGGACGCCCCAAAACTTGATTTGCGTGACCGTATTGATGGAACTACTCTAACGCAGACGCGGGGAAAAACAAATTTGAAAAATTCGCCCGCCAAATTTTTATGACACCCGCCGTGCAATGCGGGAAAAACCTTGCTTAAGGGCGGTTTTAATCTACTTTCATCCACCCTGTTTAAGTAGAATAACAGTATGGAAAACGCAAGTTGCGAAATGAAATAAACAGCATTTCACATAATGAAATCAATGCAGTGGAAGGGTGGCTGAGTGGTTAAAGGCATCTGACTCGAAATCAGAAGTAGTCGCAAGGCTACCGTGGGTTCGAATCCCACCCCTTCCGCCAGTTTTGCAATGGTTTTATGATTATTTAACATCTTTAAAGCCTCTTCCAATTTCAGGGTTTGTGCTGCTGCCAAAAACATTCGCACGTCTAGCCGTATTTATTTGGATAAAAATTCTGCTCGTTTGTTGCGCCCGATTAAATCTCAGTGACAAGGTTATTCGAGCCGATGTCGTGGCGTAGAGTCAGCATAAAAAAGTACGAACACGCATCCGCTCTCCCGATAAAACGTGCTACGATGTCGGCCGGCCCAGATGACGGGCGTTGGCTGCCGCGCACAGATTTTCGGATTCGGGCTGCCAGTTAATCCGTGGGTCAGCCGGATTTGTGTGGTGGTAGTCCTTAATTCGACTAGATTCAGACCATGAAAAACCGCAGATATGGTCCACTGATTTATGCGGCCGTTGCGCTCGTGGTGGTCTGGGGCATCGCGCTGGCGATTTTTCATTTTTCCGCCAAAACCAAGATGACAGTCGAGCAGCTCCAGCAATATCTGGCCGCGACCGACCTCACCCAGCTTTCACCGGCGGATCGCAGCAAGGCCATCAAGAAGTTTGCGGACATGGTCAATTCGCTTTCGATGGAGGAGCGCATGAAATGGCGGCGGCAGGATGACTGGAAAAAGTGGTTCGACGCAATGACCGAGGCCGAGCGGTCTCAATTCATCGAGGCGACGTTGCCGACCGGGTTCAAGCAGATGCTGGATGCGTTCAGCCAGTTGCCGGATGACCAGCGGAAGAAAATTATTGATGACGCGGTCAATAAACTAAAGCAGGGCGTTCAGAACAACAACGGCGGCGATGATGGCAAGGACGGTTCGCCGCCGTTAAGCCCGGAACTGGAACAAAAAGTTCGTGCGATCGGCATGCAGGCGCTGTTCACGCAAAGTTCGGCGGAAACCAAGGCCGAGCTGGCGCCATTGGTCGAACAGATGGAAATCCAGATTCGCAACGGAAATATTCACTGAATTTTTCATGAAGCGTCAGGCGTTCACGTTGATTGAATTGCTGGTGGTCATCGCCATCATCGCAATTCTGGCGGCGTTGCTGCTGCCGGCGTTGTCGCGCGGCAAGGAGCGCGGGCGAACCATCGCCTGCTTGAGCAATTTGCACCAGATCGGCGTCGCGCTGCAGGTTTATGTGGATGACAACAACCAACACCTGCCATATATGTATGATTCGCTTATCAATTCTACGACAACCAATTCATATCCGCCTGTCAACATCATCCTCACCAACCAGCTTGGCTCGCAGAAAGTCCTGTGCTGCCCGTCTGACACCAAATCATATTTTGAGATAACCGGTTCGAGTTATAGTTGGAATTCCACCCTGAACGGCCAAGATATAAACAACCTTAATTTTATGAACCTGACCGATATGGCCGGAGAGATACCTTTGTTTAACGACAAGGAGTCGTTTCACATTGCGAACGGCCCGAATCATGGCATGAATTTTTTATATGCCGACCAGCACAGCAAAAATTTCTACGAAGGCCCGCAGCTCCCATGATTTCGCTACGCCATGTGCAGAAAAATTTCGGCGCGCGCCTCGCGGTTGACCAGCTTGACCTCGAAGTGCAGCACGGTGAAATCTTCGGCCTGCTCGGCCACAACGGCGCGGGCAAAAGCACCGCCATCGGCATGATGCTCGGGCAAGTTTGGCCTACTGGCGGCGACATCCGCATCTGCGGATTTGATGTCACCGTGCAACGTCAGCACGCGTTGAAAAAAGTCGGCGCGATCTTCGAGGCACCGGTGTTTTACGACTACTTGAGCGGCTGGCGCAACCTGGAAATCTTGAGCCACTACACCGCGCCAACGCCGGCGAAACGCATCCGCGAGGTGATTGATTGGGTTGGTTTGACGGGCCGGGAAAAATCCAAGGTGCGAACCTATTCGCACGGGATGCGCGCGCGGCTGGCGCTGGCACAGGCGCTGCTGCCGCAGCCGGAACTGCTGATCCTCGACGAACCGAGCGACGGGCTTGATCCCGAAGGCATCCACGAAATGCGCCAGACCATCCTGCGGCTGCATCAGGAATTCGGCCTGACCATACTGCTTTCATCACACCTGTTGAACGAGGTTGAACAACTTTGCACGCGCATCGCGGTTTTGAACCGTGGCAAAAAAGTTTTTGACGGCACGCTCGCCGAGGCTACGCAAAAACAGAACTGGGTCCGCCTTCGCGTCGGAAATTTTGATTCCGCCATCGAACAACTCCGCGCCGCGGAGCTCATCAGCGGCGCGCGCGACCAGAAACTGATTTCACTGAACGACGGCGTCGGCACCGACCAGATTGTGAGTTTTCTGGTCGGGCGCGGCATGGCGGTTTTTGAGATCGCGCCGCAGGACGAAACGTTGGAGGATTTTTATCTTGAATTGATGAAACCGCGCGCCCACTGACCATGTTTTTTTACCAGTTAAAAAATGAATTGTGGAAGCTCTTCGGCAAGAAGCGCACCTACATGGGTTTTTTGATGCTCCTGCTGGCGCAATTGCTCATAGTGGGTTTGCTCCGCTATTATCCGCCGGCCCATCACTCCATCGCGCGCACTGTGGAACGCAGCGGCTTCATTGGCGAACGATACCTTTCCATGCTCACCATCGCCACGATCATGGCCGTGGTGCTGGCCTACACGATGCTGCCGCTTTACGTCGCGCTCATCGGCGGCGATCTGGTGAGCAAGGAAGCCGAGGACGGCACGTTGCGGATGATTCTTTCCCGTCCGGTTTCGCGCGTGCGGCTGCTCTGCTTGAAATGGCTCGCGGGCTTTGTGTTTGCCATCGTGCTCGTGTTGGCGCTGGCATCTGGCGGAATGTTTTTTTGCGGGCTATTTTTCCCCGTCGACGGCGGGCTGTTCGCGCAGGTGCCGGGACAGGACTTGGGCATCTTCAATTTCGCCGACGGCTTGGGCCGCTTTTTTCTCGCGCACATTTTCCTGATTGTCAAAGCTGGCACCATCATGAGTCTGGCCTTCATGTTTTCCTGTTTCAACATGAAGCCCGCTGCCGCCGCGATTCTCGCGCTTTCGTTGATTTTGCTGGATCGCATCCTGATGGAAATCCCTTACTTTCAGGATTTGAAAGAATGTTTCCTCAGCTATCATTTGAACATCTGGCAGGTTTTTTTCCAGCCGCACATCCCGTGGTGGCAGGTCGGCGAATCCACCGGCATTTTGTTCGGCTTCAACCTGACTTTTTTGATCATCGGCCTCGCGGTCTTTCAGGTGCGCGACATCAAATCCTGAACGCTCGCAACTGTGTGGCTGTTGTATGCTGCCGGCGGTTCACAAAAACTTATCGCTAGGTTTGTCCGCCGAAAACCGGTAATAAATTGCCGTGGCTTCGCAAGACAAAACCCGCCTGACCACGCTGACGCGCGTGATCGCATTGACGGCACTTTATTTCCTGGGCGGATTGCTCGGCAAGGAAGCTTCGTTTTTTTCCGGCACCGTGGCCTTGGTATGGCCGCCATCGGGCATTGCGCTGGCGGCCATTTTACTTTTTGGTTACCGCTTCTGGCCGGGCATCGCCGTCGGGGCGGTTTTGTTTTCGACCTTGGACGGCGTGCCGCTGGGTTTCTTCACACTCGGCACCGCTGTCGGCAACACCATTGGCGCGCTGGTCTGCGCGCTGTTGCTGAAGCGGTTGGTGAATTTTCAGAATGGCCTCACGCGCACCCGTGACGCGGTGGGCTATATAGTGCTGGCGTGCGTGCTTGGCACCACGGTCAACGCCATGTTCAATGTCGTCAGCCTGGTTTACGCCGGACAGGCGACGTGGGATCAAATGTTCCCGCTGACTCTGGCTTGGTGGATTCCCAATGCCTTGGCGGTGCTCGTTGTCACGCCGGCCATCATCACCTGGTCCACACCAACTGCGGGACGCCGGCGATTTCTTCACGTGGCCGAGGCGGTGTTGTGCGCGGCGGGACTGGTTGGCGGCACGCTGATTTCATTCAACACTTGGTTTGTGTATGGCCTGCAGGAATACCCGCTGGCGTATCTGCCTTATCCGTTTCTGGTCTGGCTGGCGTTGCGGTTCGGTCCGCGCGGCGCGACGACCGGCACGCTGCTTGTGGCGGCGCTCGCGATCTATTCACTGGTGCAGGGACGCGGACCGTTTGTGACCGGCCGCGAAGCGGACAGCCTGCGGCTCATCGGCAGTTACATCGGCATCATCGCCGTTTCCAATCTGCTGCTGGCCGCCGCCACGGCGGAACGGCGCAAAGCCCAGGCTGAAGTCGTCGAAAATGAAAAGCGCCTGCGCACCGTCGTCGCCGATCAGACGGACTTGCTCTGCCGGTTCGAGCCGGACGGCAAACTGACCTTTGTCAATCCCGCCTTCTGCCGCTTCCACGCCAAGGAACCGGCCGAACTGCTTGGCGCCAATTTTTTCCAGACGCTTGAAGAAGGCGAGGCGAAACAACTGCGCGCCAATCTTCAAGCTTTGCCGAATGACGATCCGGTCTGGAATTTTGACCGCCACGCCGCCGCCGCCGCCGGCCATCGGGAATGGCATCAATGCAGCATCCGCCGCCTGCTTCGGGACGATGGCCAGACCGAATTTCAGGCCGTCATGCAGGACATCACGCCGCGCAAACGCGCCGAACTGTCCGCGCACGAAGCCAAGCTGTCGCTGGAAAAAATGAACCTCCAGCTCCAGATGGCCGCCAACGAATCGCGCGCCGCCGCCGAGCAGGCCAACCGTGCCAACAACGCCAAGAGCGAATTTCTAGCGAATATGAGCCACGAGATCCGCACGCCGTTGAGCGGCATCCTCGGCATGGTGGAGCTGCTCGCGCAGACCCGGCTGGACAAGCGGCAGCGCGAGTTTGCCGATGCCGCCGCCGAAAGCGCCAACGCCCTGCTACGCGTCATCAACGATGTGCTGGATTTTTCCAAGATCGAGGCCGGGAAAATGACCGTGGCGCGCGAGGATTTTTCCGTCCGCGCGATCGTGGACTCGGTTTTGGAAAACGTCGCCGCGCGCAGCACGGGGAAAAAAATCGCGCTCACAGCCATCGTCCGCCGCGAAATCCCGCACCGGCTCACGGGCGACCCGATCCGGCTGCGGCAGGTGTTGCTCAACCTCGTCGGCAATGGCATCAAGTTCACCGAGCGCGGCGAAGTCGTCGTCCGCGTGCAGTCACAATTCCACTCGCAGGGGAAAAGTGTTTTGCGCTTTGAAGTCGCCGACACCGGCATCGGTTTGAGCAACGACGAAATCAAAAAATTGTTCCAGCCGTTCGTGCAGGCGGACACGTCGTCGTCGCGGAAATTCGGCGGCACGGGGCTTGGCCTCGCCATCTCGCGCAAAATCGTCGAGCTGATGGGAGGAAAAATCGGCGTCACCAGCGCGCCCGGCAAAGGCTCGACATTCTGGTTTGAGCTGCCGTTTGAAGTACCGCCGCAACCGGCCATCGAACGCAGTTTCCCCGGCCTCGTTTTCTTGCAGACCACCGTCGCCGCGCTGGACGCGAGCCTGCGCGAATCGCTCGTCGAGCAGTTGCAGGGCTGGGGCGTGGACTGTCGCGCCGTGGCGACGGCGGCGGAACTCAGCCGGACGCTGCGCCATGATTTGCGCTCGGCGGTGATTCCATTGGTGATTTGCGATGATGAAATGCTCGCGAGCGGCGGCGAGGAATTGCGCCGTCAGCTTGTCGATAACAAAGAACAGGTGCAGAGCATTTTACTCGCGAATCCTGCCGGTTCGCTCGGCATGGATGCGGCCGGCCCGGCGGGCTTTGTCAATGTGCTGCTCAAGCCGGTGCGCGAACAGCCTTTGTTTGACGCGCTCCTCGCAGTTGTAGCCGGTGTCAAACCGGAGTTGAACCAGCCCGCCGAGCCGGCGGACGGCGCTGCGGAATCCGTTGCGCGTGAAACGGCAATGTCGAAGCGCACGGCCATTTCCGATTTGCGAATTTTGGCCGCCGAGGATCATCCGTTCAACCGCAAGTTGTGCCAGTTGATCCTCGACAATTTTGGCGCGCGTGCCGAATGGGCCGTCAACGGGCGCGAAGCTGTCGAAAAATTCCAACCCGGAAATTTTGACGCGATTCTGATGGACTGCAACATGCCGGAACTCGACGGGCTTGAAGCCACCGCCGTCATCCGCAAAATTGAGGTCGAAAAAAAAGTATCACGGCGCGTCCGCATCATTGCCATCACCGCCAACGCGCTGACGGGCGAACGCGAACGCTGCCTCGCCGCCGGCGTGGATGATTATATTTCCAAGCCCTACACGGCGCAGCAGCTTTACCAGTCCCTGCTCGCCGCCGTGCCACCGGCGGCGGCGGTCGGCACTGATCAATTTGACCCCTCCAAGTTGGAACAACTTTGCAACGAGCTTGAGCGCGCGGCAGTGGCGGAAATGGTGAATGATTTTCTGAATGAGCTGCCTGTGCGCCTTGACGAAATCCAGCGGCTCAACACCGAGGCGCTTTGGAAAGAACTCGAACGCGCCACGCATTCGCTCAAAGGCTTGTGCGCATTGTTCGGGCTGCAGCCGCTTTCCGAGACGATGCTCGCCATCGAGGACGCCGCCGAGGCCAATGAAGCGCAAGCCGTCAGCGCTCTTTTGGTGAATCTGCCGGCGCAAGTTGGAACCGGCGTCCGACAGCTTCGCCACTGGCTCGAACATCAGAAAACACCGCCGGTCGTTTGAAATATTTTGTGTTCTTCCAAATTTTTTGAGCCGGAAATACATCAAGCCATGAACACCGATGTGCCGTCACCGCGCAACCGCGGCGGCAAATTTTTTTCCGTGCTTGGACTTTTGTCCGCGCGGTGCTAACAATCAGCAGATTCGATGCAGGACAAGATACCAGCCGTCCAGACCGAACGTCCGCCGATTGCCATTCTCGGCGTGCCGTTCGACAGCGTCAACCTTGCCGAAATTCTCGCTCTGGCCGGCGAAATGATCGTGTCCGGCCGGCCGCACTACGCCACGACCGTGGGCGTGGACTTCCTTGTGCAATCGCTGGAGGACGTGGAGTTGCGCCGTATTTTGTTCGATGCGCATTTGGTGGTGGCGGAAGAAAAAGCCGTCGTCCGCGCGGCAAAAATCCTGGGCAACCCGCTGCCGGAAAACGTCACCGTGCCCAATCTCATACCGCAACTGCTCACGCTCGCAGAACAAAAAAACTGGCGTGTGTTTTTGCTGGGCGTGGATGACGCCGTGGCCGGGCAAATTCGTGCGCGTCATCCAAAGCTCCAACTCGTCGGCGCGTATGCGCCACCGGAAAAACTGCTGCTGGAGATGGATCACGCGGACATTCTGCACCGCTTGCGCGGGGCCAAGCCGGACATTTTGTTGGTCGCCTTCGGTTCGCCAAAACAGGAAAAGTGGATCAACATGAATTATCGCGAGGCCGGCGTGCCGTTCGTGCTAGGCGCGGGCATCGCGTTTGATTTTCTGACGGGCGTCGGCAAACCTCAAAAACACGGTGCAAAAAAACTTTTGAAGTTCACCGGCGCCGTGCTGCGGCAATGGCTGCGGCTGCGTTCCCGCAAATCTCCACCGGTCACCGGGCCAGCGGAAGTGGTGCCCGACCCGTTCGGCAATCTGGTCATCCACGCGCCGAAACAACTCGGCGCGGCGGAGGCGCTGACATACCGCGCCGAGTGGTTGCGCGCCGTCGAGAGCGGCCACATCATGTTTGATTTGTCGGCCACGGAAGCCACCGACAGCACCGGCATCGGCCTGCTCATCCGGTTGCGCAAACGTGCGCGCGAACTCGGCCATCAATTTTTTCTGGTCGCGCCCCGGCCTTCGTTGGCGGCGGCATTACGCCTGATGAAGCTCGATGAATTTTTCACCGTGCAGGCGAGCGTCGCCGGCGCGCATATCCTGTTGGAAAGCCTCGCCCGCTCGCCGGTCGTCACCAGCGGCTTGCAGGCGGCGGAACTCCAGATCCGCTGGTCCGGCGAAGTCACCGCGCTCAACTCCGTCGAACTAGGCGTCCACACCGAATCCGAATTGTCCCAGACCTCGTCGGGCATGGCCGTGGTGATTGACCTGTCGCGCGTGACGTTTGTGGACAGCACCGGTATCGGGCTGATGCTGCGGTTCAAAAAAAATCTCAAGCGCCGCGACATCAACCTCAAATTTACCAACGCCACCGCGCCCGTCCGCAATGTGTTCCACCATACCCGGCTCGAAGAATATCTGCTCGACGAGGGCAAATAGGAATCAGCTCTCCGGTTCCGTTATTGTTTAGGTTTGCGCCGGTTCGCCGCGCAATTTTTTCAGTGCTTCCAAGGCCGCCGCGCTCTCGGCATTTTTTTTGCTTTTGCCCGTGCCGCGCGCGAGTTCCACGCCGTCGTGCCGCACGGCACATTCAAACACGCGGTCGTGATCCGGCCCGCTGGCGGAGATGAATTCATATTCCGGCGCGCGCGGCGAACGCGATTGCAGCAACTCTTGCAACTCGCCTTTCGGATTTTGAAAGTCGGTCCCTTCCGCCAGCGCGGTGAAATCGGTGGCGAACTCGCGCAACACAAATGCGCGTGCGGCCTCAAATCCGCCGTCGAGAAAAATCGCGCCGAGCAGCGCTTCGAACGCGTCCGCCAAAGCTGAGGCGCGTTCGCGACCGCCGGTGTTCTCCTCGCCGCGACTCAAAATCAGATGCGCGCCGAGTCCGAGTTCGCGCGCACGCGCCGCGAGCGAACCGGCGTTCACCAATTTCGCGCGCGACTTGGTGAGCGCGCCTTCGTCCGCCGTGGGAAATTTTTCAAAAAGTTCGCGCGACAATACCAAACCTAGGACGGAATCGCCGAGAAATTCCAGCCGCTGATTGTGCGTCAACGCGGTATTCGCCTCGTGCGCGACGGACGGATGCGTGAGCGCGAGGCGCAAAAGATTTTCGTCGCGGAAAGAATGGCCGAGACGGATTTGAAGTTCGGCGAGAGCGGACATGGAAAAATTAACTGGCCGTGGCCGTTTCCTCGGCCGGCGGCGTTTCGCCAATGGCGGCAATGGATTCCGGCGTGACGGGAATTTCATTCACCGCCGGATTCACGCCTTGCTCCAGCAACATCGCCACGTCGCGCTGCACTTGTTCAAGTTGATCCAGATGCAAATTCGGATCGGCAATCGCAAAGATGTCGCCCGTCTTCGGCTGTTCGTAAATGAAGATGCGCTGGCCGTCGCGCGTGATCTGCTCCTTCACCTTGAGCAGCCGTTTGCGTTCGAGCATCACGGCGAGAATATACGCGGCGGGCGCGTAACGCGGATCGTTTTGCGCGACAAGTTTGCGCAGGACGGTCTCGGCGGTTTCCTTTTGGATGGCCTCGACCGGTTGCGCGGGCGGCACTTCAAAAATTCCCTGCCAGTGCGAGATGAAACCGCTGCGGCTGCGCGCGTCGCCGGCGAATTGTTTTTGCCAGCACGGCTCGCAGATGTCCGAGCGGCGCA
>PLHK01000036.1 GCA_003139955.1 Limisphaerales bacterium | reverse complement strand
GCCGGCCAGCAGGCCGCCGCCGCCGAACTCACCGAACTCGCGCGCCGCCTCGAAGCCGTCCAGACGCCGATGCTCGAACGCCTGCGCGCCTACGAGGAACGCATTCAGGAATTGGAACGCGACCTCGCCGACCAGTCGAAGGAAAACCGCGAACTGCTGAAGTTGAAAATAGATTTGCTCCGCGAAAAAATCGAATCCGAGCGCACCGCCAACCGCATCGTGAATTTTAATTGAAGGAACCTAACTGCGGTGCGTTCATCTGATCAATGCCAAATAATCTCTAAACTTACGCCACTCTGTTTCGCCCTCACGAAGCACGGCAGTATCATCAGTGATAAGACCATCCTTGCGCATCATCCTTAAATCGGTGGCATCAACAGGACCTTGCTGCGATCCATCGGTAGAATAAAAATATCCCACTTTGGAAGTTGATGAAGTTGTGGGCGCAGCCGGCGAGTATGAACTACTTTCGATAGCACGCAAACGTTCCGTGATTGAAGTATCAAGAATGGTGCAAAGACGGTCGGTGGAAAACGCTGTGCGTGCTAAATAGTCAACGGCCTGGGCAATACCGATGTAAATAATTCCAGTAAAAATACTGCCAACAATCACGGCAATGCCAGCACTAGCCGCGTCAGCACAAATCACTACTCCAGCAATCACGCCAACAATGATAGTCGCTACGCCAAAAACTTGAAGCACTCGAGTAAGAATTGGAGTTTCATGTGTTTTGTTCATAAAGTGAAATATCTTCTATCTTTTATGCCTTAGATTTTTCAGTCGCTTCATTTTTCCGACCGTAGCTCCGGCATTTCCAGTTGTCGAGCCATTTTCCATTTAGCACAGCGCCGTCGGCGCGGCATCTTTGTAGTTTCGCCCCCGCAAAATTTTCAAGCTCCGTAGGAGCGACATCATCTGTCCGCAAAACAAAATATGCCACTCCTGACGGAGCTAATAATTATTGTTCTTCGGGTGCTACAAAGATTTCGCCCCTGACGGGGCTTTCCCAAAATTTCCAAATCAGACCTTCGCCTTTTTCTCCTGCGCCACCAGCGCGCGTTCGTAACAGTCCAGCGCCTCGTCATAGCGCCGCAGCCGGTTCAGCAATCCGCCCTTGTGCAGATGCGCAATCGCCAGCGCGCCGTCCGCCGCGATCGCGCGGTCGCACATCGCCAGCGCCTCGTCGTTGCGACCCAATTTTTCCAGCACCACGGCTTTCTTGACGAACGCCTCGGCATTGTCCGCGTGTGACGCGAGAAATTTGTCCACGGCTTCCAGCGCGAGCTGCGGCTGGTTCGCATCGAGAAACTTTTGCGTGTCCGCCAGCGGATCGGTCGCGGAACTCGGAATGGATTTTCCCGCCGCGATTTCCGGCAGAAATTTCTGGCCGCCTTCCAGTTCGTTGATGCGTTTTTCCAGTTGCCCCACCGCGTCCAGCAAACGCGCATTGGAACTTTCCACCGTCGCGCGGCCCGGCGCGGCGAGCTGATGCACCGCGTCCGCATTCGCGATGGCCGCCTGCGATGGCGCGGCGAGCTGCGCCAGTTGTGTGAACGCGCGCCATTGAAAATAAACCATCAGCAGCATGATGCCCAGGCCGGCCAGTCCGAACGCGCCGGCCAGAAACAGCGTCAACTGCTGCATCTTGCGCGCCGCGTCCGCATCCGCGCTGTGCTGCGTCGCGACCGTCTGTTCGAGCGAATCCAGCCGCGCCGCCAGCACGTCGGCGTTGCTTTTGGCTGAGTCGGTGGCGGCCTGCTGGCTGGCCGCGATGGCGAGCTGCGTCGCGTGGATCTGCTCCTGGATTTCGAGGTAATTGTCCGACACGTCGTCGCTCGCGCTGCTGGGAGCCGGGTTGGTGTCCCCGGCAAAAACGTTGATTGCCAGCAATAAGCCGGCGCCGACCGCCAAAAATTTCCGGTGCAAATTCATATCAAAGGAAAACAGCGTGGCAGCAGATAAAACGAAGTCAAGCGGTCGTTGCGGACGGCCACCGGCAGTCACTTTTGCAGGTCAAATTCGAGCCGCGTGCGCGAGCCGGTCTGGACGTTGCGGATTTCCATTTCCTGAAGTTCCCACTGGCCGTTGATTTTTTTGAACGACTTCGGCGCGAATTCTTTCAGCAACTTGCCGTTGGCATCGTAAGCCTCGGCTTCAAGGATGCCGCCGGTTTCCTTGTCAATCCACGACAGCACGCGCGAATAGCCGTTGGCGGACGGATTCGGATTCGTGCTTTCCAGCAGCGTGTAGTCGCGCCCGCGTTTCAAGTTCGCCGTCTTTGGCAAAATTTTTTGTTCCGGCCAGTGGAAAAATTCCAGGCCGAGGTCGGCAACCCAGAAATCGGAACCGGCGAATGGAGTCATTGATTGTTCGTCTGATAATGCTTCGCTACCTTGTCCGCGTGGGCCATGTATGCCATGGCTTATGTAATCAAAGAAACGACCTTGCTCATATTGATTCTTGAGTCCAGTAAAGTGAACAACTTTGGTTATGTCGAAAAGTTTGCAGGTCGCAGTGTCGGAAAAGATTGCAGTGTAAATGCTCTGCCAATTGGTTTGAGTGACAATAATTTCAAACTTCACCGTCAGATTGGTGGTTATTCCTTGTGAGTCACGGATTTTCAAAACGCCGGTGTTAGTTAAATTTTCTGTTGGTTTGGCATCGCAAAGCTGCTGCGCCAGTTGGCGTCCTTGAATTTCCGCGTCCGACAAAGTGTTCGTCTGCACCGTCGCGCCCACGGTAAAAAACAAAATCAACGCCGCACTCAAGCGCACGCAAGCTGATTTCAATGACAGAAAATTATTCAAATTAAAAATGGTGGCCGTGCGCAAGCACTCATTTCGCCGCGAGCGCGAGTTGCAGCACCTCAGAAATTTGTTTCACAAAATGCACCTTCAATTTCGCGCGCACTTCCGCCGGCACGTCCAGCCAGTCCGGTTTGTTGCCTTCCGGCAAAATCACCTGCTTCACGCCGAAGCG
>PLHK01000125.1:3567-21553 GCA_003139955.1 Limisphaerales bacterium | reverse complement strand
TCGATCCACGCGCGCGCCAGCGGTTATCTGAAAAACTGGTTCGTGGACATCGGCCAAAGCGTGACGAACGGCCAGTTGCTCGCGGAAATTGACACGCCAGAACTCGATTCGCAACTTGCGCAGGCAAAAGCGGAATTGGACCAGGCGAACGCCAATCTCGCGCTCGCCAAAACCACCGCCGACCGCTGGACGGAACTGCTCAAAACCGCGAGCGTGAGCGAACAGGAAACCGTCGAAAAAACGGCGGACTACACGTTGAAACAGGCGGACGTCGAGGCCGCGCGCGCGAATGTGCAGCGGCTCGAAGATCTGAATAATTTCGACCGCGTCACCGCGCCGTTCGACGGCACGGTCACGTTGCGCAACACGGACATCGGCGCGCTGATTTCCGCCGACAGCGGGCCGGAATTATTTCGCGTCGCGCAGACCGATCCGTTGCGCGTTTACGTCCGCGTGCCGCAGCAATTCATCCACGCGATTGTGCCGGGACAAAAAGCCGAGCTGACGTTTCAGGAATTGCAGGGAAAGATTTTTCCCGCGACCGTCACGCGCACGGCGGGCGCGGTGGACACGAGTTCGCGCACGCTGCAAGTCGAGTTGCAGGTGGCGAATCCGCATAACGAAATTTTTGCGGGCAGCTACGCGCAGGTGCGCTTCGATGAAATTCCCAGCGCCGCGAACGTGCTTGTGCTGTCCGACAACGCGCTGATTTTCCGCGCGCAAGGAATGCAGGTCGCCGTCCTCGGCAGCGACAACAAAGTGCAGTTGCGTTCCGTAAAACTCGGCCGCGATTTCGGCAACACCGTCGAAGTGCTGGCCGGCCTGAACGCGGACGACCGCGTGATCAATAATCCTCCGGATTCTATCGCCGACGGCATGACCGTGCAAGTGGAGCAACCGACGGAAACCAATTCGGCGGCCAAATGAAAACTGCGGAAACAAAATCGCATTTAACAGAAGCAAACGAAGTGAACAAAGTTGTCAAAACTTTTGAGGCGCGTGCAAAACTTAATCTTCGTTCCCTTTGTTTCCTTCTGTTGATTGCTGGCGTGGCCGGTTGCGCCGTTGGGCCGGATTATCATCGGCCAACGGCGATCACAGATCACCCGTTGCCGAAAAATTTCAGCGACGAAAATTCGGCGGACACGAATCAAGGCAGTTGGAAAATCGCCGAGCCGTCCGCCAATGTGCCGCGCGGCGAATGGTGGCAAATTTTCAGCGATGCGGAATTGAACCGCTTGGAAACGCTCGCGCTGACGAACAATCAAAATCTCGCCGCCGCAGCCGCGCGATTTGAGCAGGCGCGCGATTTGGTGTCCGCTGCGCGCTCGGAATTTTATCCGCAACTCACCGCCGGCAGCACGCCGAACGGCGATATCACACGCCAGCGCACGAGTATCAATCAGCCGTTGCAAGGGCAGGCGGCCAACGCGTCGCACACTTACGACACGTTCACCGCGCCGATTTATCTCGGCTGGGAACTGGATTTGTGGGGCCGCGTACGGCGTTTGTCCGAGGCCGCGCATGAAAGATTTTCAGCGAGTGCGGACGATTTGGAATCCGCGAAACTCGATGTCACCGCCGAAGTCGCCGAGGATTATTTTAATCTGCGCACGTTGGACACCGAATTTAATGTGATCACGAACACGATTGAAACGTATCGCCGCTCGCTCGAACTCACGCAAAATCGTCGGCGCGGCGGCGTGGCTTCCGATCTCGATGTCGCGCAGGCCGCGACGCAACTGCATTCCGCCGAAGCGCAATTGCCGGAGATAAAATTGAGCCGCGCCCAAGCGCTGCACGCGCTCGCGGTTTTGTGCGGGCAGTCGCCGGTTAATTTTTTGGTTTCAAACAAAATGGCAACAGCCGAAAACATTCCAAATATTCCGCCCAGCTTGCCGAGCGAACTTTTGGAACATCGCCCGGACATCGCCGCCGCCGAACGCCGCATGGCCGCCGCGAATGCAGATGTCGGCGTCGCGAAGGCCGCGTTTTTTCCGACCGTGAAAATTGACGGCCTCGCCGGTTTTCAATCCGTCAGTGCGAGTTCGTGGTTTGACTGGCCGAGCCGTTTTTGGTCGGTCGGGCCGTCATTGGAATTGCCGCTGTTCACCGGCGGTTTGAATCGCGCACACCTCGCCGCCGCGCACGCCGCCTACGACGAAATGGTCGCCGATTATCGCCAGACGGTTTTGGGCGCGTTCGGCGAAGTGGAGGACGAACTGGCCGCGCAAAATCTTTTGGCGGACGAATGGAGCGCGCAAAACGAAGCGTTGATTTCGTCGCGCCGCGCACTGGAAATCGCGAATAACCGTTACAAAGACGGCCTAGTGACGTATCTCGATGTGGCCACCGCGCAGACGGAAGAGTTGAACCACGAACAGGCGACGGTGCAATTAACGGGCGCACGGCTGGCGGCTTCGATCAATTTGATCAAAGCGTTGGGCTGCGGTTGGTCTTCGTCAAATATAGAAAAGTAATGCGTTTACTTGCGTTCAACCAGCCGTGAGCGCGGCGCGGGCATCGTCCAACATTTTGGTCTTTTCCAAAAAATATTCGTAGCCGCCGGCATAGGCTGTCACGGTGCCGGCGTTGACGTGCAGAACTTTCGTTGCGAGATGGCGGATGAAATGAACATCGTGCGAGATGAAAACAAGCGTGCCTTCGTAACGTTCCAGCGCGAGCGTGAGCGACTCGACGGTGTGGATGTCGAGGTGCGTGGTCGGTTCGTCCATCAGCAAGAGGTTCGGCGGATCGACGAGAAATTTCACGAGGTTCAGCCGGCTTTTTTCGCCGCCGCTCAAAACTTTAGTGAGCTTGTGGATGTCGTCCTTGCGGAACATGAATGAGCCGAGGACGGCACGAACTTCGTCTTCGCGCATGCCGGGCGTGCAGGCCAGCACTTCGTCGAGCACGGACTTTTCGGGGTCGAGCGACGCGGCGCGGTGCTGGCTGAAATAACCGATTTTGGCATTGTGGCCGAGGTCGCGTTCGCCTTTTTGAAATTCCACGACGCCCGCGAGAATTTTTAGCAGAGTGGATTTGCCCGCGCCGTTCGGCCCGACGAGCACGGTGCGTTCGCCGCGTTCAATCGTGAGGTCGAGACCGGAATAAACTTTGTTCGTGCCGTAGGCCATGTGGATGCCGACGAGCGACGCGGCGCGCTGGCCGCCGCGCGGCGGCGGCGGAATTTGGAAACGGAACGGCTTGCGCGGCGCGAGCGGTTTCTCGATGAGTTCCATGCGTTCGATCTGCTTGAGCTTGCTTTGCGCCTGCGAGGCCTTCGAGGGAATCGAGCGGAAACGGTCGGCGAATGCCTGCAGGTCGGCGATTTCTTTCTGTTGATTTTTGTAGGCAGCGAGCTGCTGCTCGTATCGTTCTTCGCGCTGGCCCAAATAGTCTGTGTAATTGCCAGTGTAGGGAATCAGCTTGCGCTCGGAAATTTCATGCACCTGCGTCACGACTTCGTCCATGAACTGGCGGTCGTGGGAAATCAGCAGCACCGCGCCGGAATAATTTTTCAGATAATTTTGCAGCCAGAGCAGCGCGAGCAAATCCAGATGGTTCGTCGGTTCGTCGAGCAGCAACAAGTCCGGCTCCATCACGAGCAATCGCGCCAGCCGCGCGCGCATGATCCAGCCGCCGCTCATCTCGGTTGCTTTGCGGTCGAAGTCGGCATCTTTGAAACCGAGGCCGCGCAACATTTTCTTCGCCTTCGTCTCCACCTGCGCGTCGTTGAGCGCGTCGTGCTTCGCATGGGCTTCGAGGTATTCCGGTGATAACACGTCACCAGCTTTTTCCAATTCGTGCAGGCGTTTTTCCAGGCGCGGCAGTTCATCCACGCGCCCGGTGGCCACGTCCAGAATGGTTTCATCGCCCTGCGCCTCGGCTTCCTGCGGCAGATGACCGACCATTGTCCATTCGTCGCGCAAGACCGCGCCGGCGTCCGGTTCCAATTGCTTGAGGATGATGGAAAATAAAGTGGTCTTGCCCGCGCCATTCGGCCCGACAAGCGCGACGCGGTCGCCATAGTTCACGGCGAACGACGCGTCTTCAAACAGCACGCGTCCGCCGAACGTCATCTTCAGTTCTCGAATTGTCAGCATGAAAAAAGTGTTGCCGAAAATGGCAACGAGTCGGAAAGATTATGCTAGGATGGCCCAACGTCAACCGCCAGTTTCACAACTCGCCGATGAACCAGTCCTCGACTTTTTTGCGCGCCCAGGGCGTCTTGCGTAGGAACGTCAGACTGGACTTGACCGTCGGATTGAACTGAAAACAGCGCACCGGAATGCGCCGGCCCATTTCGCTCCAGCCATGGCGTTGAACCAGCTGGTTTAGAATCGTCTCCAGCGTGATGCCATGCAACGGATCACGCGGATGAGAAACAGGTTCAGTCATGATTAAAAAAAAAATTCAGTCGGGGCGATATCTATTAGCCGCCATTCAGCACGCGTTCGATCGTTTCGACCGGAACTTTACAGCCGAACTCGACCTTGCCAATTTTTTTCGCGAGGACAAATTTTATTTCACCGTCGCTGACTTTTTTGTCGAGCTTCATCGCGGCGAAAAGTTTTTCACGCTGCGCCACCGACAATTTTATTTTCACGGGCAAGCCGACTTGCGCAAATAATTTTTCAATCCGCGCAACATCATGCGACGACAGGCCAAGAATTTCATGTGACAATTTAGCGGCCGCAACTTGGCCGATAGCAATCGCCTCGCCGTGCAAGAATTTTCCGTAGCCAGAACTGTTTTCAATCGCATGGCCGATGGTGTGGCCGAAGTTCAAAATGGCGCGCAGGCCGTTTTCGGTTTCGTCCTGACCGACGACATCCGCTTTAATCTCGCAGCAGCGCGCGATGACGGCGGCCAACGTCGCAGTGTCGCGCTGGAGCAGTTTCGGTAGATTGCGTTCGAGTTGCGCGAACAAAATCGCATCGCAGATGATGCCGTATTTGATGATCTCGGCGAGGCCGGAAATGTATTCCCGCTTTGGCAAAGTTTTCAGTGCGTCCAGATCGCACAGGACGAGCTGCGGTTGGTAAAATGCGCCAACGAGATTTTTTCCCGCGCGCAAATTAACACCGGTTTTTCCGCCGACGGAACTGTCCACCTGCGCGAGCAAGGTCGTCGGAACTTGGACAAATGAAATTCCGCGCAGATAAGTCGCGGCGACAAAGCCCGCCAAGTCGCCAACCACGCCGCCGCCGAGCGCGACGATGAAAGATTTTCGTTCCAGCCGGTGCGCGGCCAATTGATCGTAACATTTTTCGACCATCGCGATGCGCTTGGACTTTTCCCCGGCCGGCACGGTGATGAGCACCGGCTGAAAACCAGAAGCGGAAAGCGATTTCAACGCCGCTTTGGAAAAATGTTTGCTGACATTTGAATCCGTGATGACGGCGCAACGCCGGCCGAGCTTGAGCGGCGCGCATTCCGCGCCCAGTCGCGACAAAAGGCCACCGCCAACCTTGATGGCGTAACTGCGATGGCCGAGCGGAACGTTAACGATGCGCATGGCCACAGGATAAACAGCTTCGCGCGCGTGTCAAAAAATGAAAAATTCGGTGCGGTTACGACTTGGCAAGCGCGGCATTCGCGGGTTAGCTAAAGGGATGCAAGCAGTGCTTGATTACTTGAAACACCACCAAGACCGGTTCGTCGCCGAGCTGGGCGATTACCTGCGCTTCGCGAGCGTCTCGGCCCAGCCGCAGCATAAAAAAGATCTGCTCGCCTGCGCGCAATGGCTCGTCAAGCATTGCCTGCACATCGGTCTAGATGCGCGCCTGTGCGCCACCGCTGGCCATCCGATTGTCGTTGCGAAGACGAAACGCGCGAAGGGTTTGGCCAAACCTCATTTCATGGTTTATGGCCATTACGACGTGCAGCCGGTCGACCCNNCATTACGACGTGCAGCCGCCCGAACCGCTTGAACTCTGGACCACGCCGCCGTTCGAGCCGCGGATCACGGGACGAAATCTTTTCGCGCGCGGAAGCACGGATAACAAGGGACAAAACTTTGCGCACCTGAAAGCCGTCGAGGCTTATCTGAAAACCGGCACGCCCGTGCCCTGCGATTTGACGTTCGTGCTCGAAGGTGAAGAAGAGGTCGGCAGCAAAAGTCTTTCTGGTTTTCTCAAAGCGCATCGCAAGGAACTGGCATGCGACACCATCGTGATTTCGGACACCGGAATGCCCGCGCCGAATCATCCGGCGCTCACTTACGCGCTGCGCGGCATCATCGCGTTTGAAATCACGTTGCACGGCCCGGCGCGGGATTTACACTCCGGCATCTTCGGCGGCGCNNCGCTGCAAAAATTGATCGGCGTAAAAAAACTTTTCGGCGAACGCGGCTTCACCGCGAATGAACAGCGCAGCGCGCGGCCTACTTTTGAAATCAACGGCCTCACCAGCGGTTATCAAGGCGAAGGCACCAAAACCATCGTGCCGTCTTGGGCGCGCGCAAAAATCACCTGCCGCCTTGTCCCCAACCAAAAGCCAGCGCATGTCCGCAAAATTGTATGCGCGTGGCTGAAAAAGAATTGCCCACCGACAGTGCGAATGGAAATTTCCGCCGGTCACGGCGCGGAAGCGTATTTGGTTTCGCCGACCAGCAAGCAGGCGCAGGCCGCGTTGCGCGCGCTGGAAAAGGCATTCGGCACCAAGCCGATTCTCATGCGCGAAGGCGGTTCGATTCCGATTGTGAACGAGTTCAAAAAAGTGCTGGGCGCGGACACGCTGCTGCTTGGCATTGGCCTGCCGGACGACAACGCGCATTCGCCAGATGAAAAATTTAATCTGGACTGCTTCGCGAACGGCCAGCGCATGAGCGCGTTTCTCTGGCCGGAACTGACGGCTTGACGGAGACTCGCCATGAAAAAAACATTTCTTTTACTCTCACTCGCCGGCACGGCGCTGCTGTGCGGCTGCGACAAGCAAACTAAAATAAACAGCGAGAAGATCGAACTGCTGTCGCGGAACATAATCCAGTTCGAGCAGAATCAGGTCCGGCAAATGGCGACGATCCAGACGGAACTCACTTCGCTGGGGCCGATGTTGGACAAGATGAACGATTTTTATTTTGAGAAAAGCCATGACCAGGCGTTTTTCTTTCACACCAACACCTTGTATCTGCTGCTGATGGTGGACAAAAAAATCGAGTCGCAGTTGCAATTGGCCGACACCGAACGCGCCGCCCAGAATGCGCAGGCGTATGATTATTACACCAACCAGATGGCCACGCTGTTTCAAGTGCAGGACGCCCTCGCCGCGCAAGAAGGCCGGATCGAAGACAAAGTGAATGCCGAAACCAAAAGCGCGAGCGACGAATTGCAGCAGCAAATCAAACTGCTCGCGCCAGATGCGGCTGAAATCGCGCGGCGACAGGAAATGGCGGCAACCGTGGCGGAAATCAAACGCGAACTGGATCAGGTGAAAGCGCAACTCGGAGAGCTGACCAACCCGCCGCCCGTCCGGTAATCGCGGGTTGAAATTACGCGCGGTTTAATCACGCGCCGCGCCGCACCCGTTCCTTTTTCTCCTCCAGTTCTGCCTGTAATTTTTTCCGCTCTTGCACCAACTGGCTGCGGAGTGATTCTTCCTTTTCCGCATCCCCGGCGGCGCGGGTGATTTCAGTGTTCAAGGCGATTTCCCGTTCGGCAATTTTGGCGGCGTAGCGTGAATCCAGTTCCGCCAGCTCCGTTTTTTGTTTGGCGTTGAGCTTGGTGACCGGCGCAGTTTTATTCAGGCGCTCCATCGCGAGTTCGTAGGAAGATTTCATAAGATCAATTTGGTTTCAGCTTGGCCGCTTCACAATCTAAATTTCATGCGCAGTTCCATCAGCAAGGTGTTTTCCCATGAAGTGATGTGCTGGTCGCTCGTCATCATTTGTTCAACGGCGGAAAACACTTGCTTCTGTTGGGCGCGCTGCGTGAAAGTTGCGGCCAGCGCCAGCGCCTGGGTTTTGGCCTGATGGATGGATTGAATGCTGGGCCGCATCCGCGTCACAGCGGCATCAAATTCGCGCTGCCGGTCCGCCTCATCGGTGAAACCCATCGCGGCGAGCAATTTTTGTAACTGCTCATCTTCAAACGTCGTCAAATGGCCGTCGGCATACATGGCCAGAACCAACAGGTCGAAAAGCGCCCGTTCTTCAGCGACGGAAAAATCAGTCAAATCAATCTCCATGCTCAAAGCATACGCGATGTTAAGGCGAATAGATACAGCCAGTCGAAATGCCTGAAAATTTTTAGTCAGCCGCCGATTCCGCCAGTTCAGCGGTGGCAGGCTTGGGACGATGCAGCACCATCACATTGCCAACGCGCATCACAAGATGACTAGAAGTTTTTTCCGCGAGCAGCGGCGCGAGCGTTTTCTTTTCTTCCTTGAACTCGGCGAACTTGATCTTGACCAGTTCGTGCCGATCCAATTCATCAGCGACCGTGCGGACAAAACCGTCGCTCAAGCCGGCCTTGCCGATTTTTAGCGTGGGTTCCATTAGCTGCGCCGCCGCCTTGAATTTGCGGATTTGGAAATTGGTCAATGGTTCGAGCATCTGCCGCAGAGTTTAATTTTCCCCGGCAAAAATACCAGCGGCAAAAAACCGGGGCGATTTAAATTTCCGACCACGCCGCCAGTTCGTCCCGAAGTTTTTCCACAGGCAGGCCGACCACGTTGCTATAGGAGCCGGAAATTTCGGAAACAATTAGTTCGCCGTGTTCCTGAATCGCATAAGCGCCAGCCTTGTCGAGCGGATGGATGCTGGCGAGATAATTGCTGATTTGCCGCGCATTCAACGGGTGAAACAGAACGTCTGTGCTGACCGCAAAAACTTTTTCGCGATGACTGCGCAGATGCATCAGGCAAACGCCGGTGACGACCTGATGCTGGCGGCTTTGCAATCGCACCAGCATCCGGCGCGCGTCGGAGAAATCGCGCGGCTTGCCCAAAATCTCGTTGTCCAAAAAAACCAGCGTGTCGGCGGCCAAGACGAGCGTATCGGGAATTTGTTTAGCGACGGCGCGCGCCTTCCGATGCGCGTTGAGCTGGCAGACCTCCAGTGGCGAAAGATGTTCGTGTTCGACTTCAGTGGCGTGGCTCGCCAACACTTGAAATTCCACCGGCAGCAGCTTCAAGAGTTCCGCGCGCCGGGGCGAAGCCGAAGCGAGAATGAGCGGCGGCAATTTCACGATTCCATGTTACCAGAATCCATCCAGCTGTCGAGCACGGCGGAGATTTTTTCTGTAGGTTTCGCCCAAATAAATTGGACGGCGCGCGCTAAATGGAATAAATCTGCCGACCGTCGCTCCTACCTATGGACGAAACTTTATTTGAGAACGTGGTGAATTCGCATTACGAGCCGCTGTATCGTTTTGCGTTGAGCCTCGCGCGCAACGAGCCCGACGCGGGCGACCTGGTGCAGCAGACATTTTGCCGCTGGGCGACGCACGGTGGCCAATTGCGCGATAAATCAAAGGTAAAATCGTGGTTGTTCACCACGCTGCACCGTGAATTCCTCGGCCAGCGGCGGCACGAGGAGAAGTTTCAGAAAGTGGAAATTTCCACGGAAGACGGCGAAGAATTGGCGGCGGAATCAGTTTTGCCGGAAAGACAGCTCGACGGTGTCGGCGTGCTTTCAGCCCTGCGGCGGCTGGATGAAACCTATCGCGCGCCGCTGGCGCTGTTTTATTTAGACGAGCATTCTTATCGCGACATCGCGGAAATTCTCGAAGTGCCGATTGGCACCGTGATGTCGCGCATTTCACGCGGCAAGGAACTGCTGCGAAAATTGATTTTGGAAAAACAAGCATGATTGACCGCAAAGAAGCCAAATTGATTTTGCAATCCTGTCGCCCAAGCGATCAGGACGCTGGTGATCCACAGTTTGCCGCGGCGCTGGCGTTGGCGAAAAGCGATCCGGAACTGGAGGCGTGGTTCGCGGAGCAGCAAAAATTTGACGCGCAGGTCAGAGACGCCGTTCAATCGCTGCCCGCGCCGCTAGATTTGAAGGCAGCAATTCTCGCTGGCGAAAATCCACCTCGCCAGAAAAGCATCGAGCTGCCCGCCTCGGCCTGGTGGCAGAATTTATTTTCGTTCCGTTCACCCATCTCGTGGGTGACGGCGGCGGCAGTTTGCCTACTTTTGGGCGCAGTCTTGTTTTGGCAATCTTCCATCGGCAACGCGCGTTTTGCCGATTATTCCGCACAGATGGTTTCTGCGGCGGTGAACGACAAGAATCATGTGGACGTTGGCAACAGTGACATGAAACAAGTCGTCGCGTGGCTCGGCGAGCATCAGAGTGAAAATAAATTCGTTTTGCCCGTCGCCCTAAATGGCGACAGCGGATTGATGGGCTGCCGCGTGCTGGACTGGCATGGCCAGAAAATCTCAATGTTGTGCTACGGTTTGAAAAATTCCGGCCATGTGGATTTGTTTGTTGCCGACGTAAAAATATTTTCCGATGCGCCGCCGGTGGATCAGCCACAATTTGCGAGCCGCGGTGGGATGCCGACTGCCAGTTGGAGCCACGACGGCCAAGTTTACCTGTTGGTCGGTCATAGCAGCGGCAGGGACTTGGAAAAGATTTTGCAGTCAAACACCGCTTCAAATCGGCCAACACAGGCAGTCATCGCGTCCCTGCTGGCCGAGCTGGTTTACATTTCTAAAAATTAATTGGAATAAATCGCAACCCGATGTCTCTCATTTTTGAAGGCCGGCGTAACGACATTTTAATCGATCCGCTGATTCTTCATTAACCAACCGAAAAGTAAACATTATGAGCAAAACACAAAGAACACTCCTTATCACCGCCGCTATCACGGGACTGATGACCGGCATAGTCGCCAAGGCGCAAGACGCCAGCACTAACGCACCTGGCACAAGCGCGCCGAGTGGCGACACGGGCAAGCACGATTGTAAAGGCCAGAACAGTTGCAAGGGGCAGGGCGGCTGCAAAGGTGGCAGCGACAACAATAGCTGCAAAGGTCAGAACACTTGCAAGGGCAAAGGCGGCTGCAAGGGCGTCTAATTGGCAGCTTCATGGGAGAGCGGAATAGTAAAAATTCCGCTCTCCATTTCACTCCATGCCGGCAAATCCATTTAACAATTTCACCGATTACGGCATCGGCATCGGCCTGCGCGTACCACATTACGACCATATTCTGTCGCAGAAACCGACGGTAGACTGGTTTGAGATCATTTCGGAAAATTTCATGTGCGACGGCGGCCGGCCGTTGAAAGTGCTGGATCAAATCCTCGAACAATACCGCGTTGTCCAACACGGCGTCTCGATGTATTTCGGCTCGTCGGAAAAGTTGAACCGCGAGCATCTGAAAAAACTCAAGCAGTTGGTCAAGCGCACCAAGACGCCGTGGCTGTCTGATCATCTTTGCTGGGGTAGCGTGGATGGACGTTACACGCACGATTTGCTTCCGATGCCTTACACGTTCGTCGCCGCAAAGGTCACCGCGCAGCGCATCCGCGAGGCGCGCGATTTTTTGGAAGTGCCGATCTGCGTGGAAAATGTCAGCAGCTACGCGGAGTTTCACGTTTCCGAAATGACCGAATGGGAATTTCTCAACGAGGTCGTCGAGCGCGCCGACTGCGGGATTCTTTTGGACGTGAACAATATTTACGTTTCCTCACGCAATCACGGTTTTAACCCGTTCGATTATGTGAACGGAGTTCCGGCGCAGCGTGTCGCGCAGATTCACATCGCCGGCCACAGCAAATTTCATAAATATATTTTGGACACGCACGACCATCCGGTGATTGACCCGGTCTGGAAACTTTACGAGCGCGCCATCCAGCGCACCGGTCGGACCGCGACGCTGCTGGAATGGGACGATCGTATTCCGTCCTTCGCCGAAGTTCACGGTGAAGCGCTCAAGGCTAATCAAATTCTCAAACGTCTTGAAAACGAACCTGCCAACACTTAGCCGCCAGACGGCGGGCGAATTTTACGCGCTGCAACGCCTCATGGCTGCCGCCGTCATGCGCCCGCTCACGCGCGGGGACAAGATGCAAGTCAAATGGATTGACGGTCGCCCGACGAAAATTGTCGTCAACCAGTTTATCAAGCCGAATGACCGGCTAACCTCGTTCGAGCGGCTCGAAATCTACAACCGCCAATACTGGTTCCGCCTCCGGCAAAGTTTTTACGAGGATTATCCCGGCCTGCGCGCCATTCTCGGCGACAAAAAATTTGAGCGCCTCGCCGACGCTTATCTCGCGCATTACCCATCGCAATCTTACACCTTGCGGAATCTCGGCTCGCGGCTGGTGAAATTTATCGAGGCCGCGCCACGCTGGGTCGCGCCGCATAAAGCGCTCGCGCTCGACATGGCGCGGCTCGAATGGGCGCACGTCGAGGCTTTCGACGATGCCGCCCAACCGCCGCTCAAGATCGAGGATTTGGCCGGTCTGGATGCGTCCAAAATCCGTTTACAATTGCAGCCGCACCTCACGTTGCTGGCGTTGAAGCATGACATTGATGACTTCCTGATTGAGTTGAAAAAACAGTCCGGCCTGCGCAGCGAAGCCAGCAATGCCGTGGAGCAAAATCATAAAACCACTCGACCCCAGCGGTCACGCAAACCCAAACGCCAAATCAATTATCTCGCCGTGCATCGCCATCAAGACCTGGTCTACTACAAGCAGCTGGAGCCAGGCCAATTCCGCCTGCTGTCCGCCTTACAAAATGGCGCAACCTTGGATCAAGCCTGCGGCGAACTGGCCGGATTGAAAATTTCTAACAACCCCGGTGAAACCATCCGGCAATGGTTCACCACTTGGGCGACGCTCGGCTGGTTTTGCCGACTAAAATCTTCCCGCAAAAATACTCAAAATAAAAAATGATATGACTACTGCGACCACGACAGAGACGAAAAAATGCGACCGGGGCGGCCTCATTCAAAAGGGTCGGCTCGGATTTGACTTGGCCGCGCGTGGCCTGCAAGCGCCGTTTCTGCTGGCAATCCGTCTTTACTGGGGCTGGCAGTTTTTCCAGACCGGCTGGGGCAAGCTGCAAAACATTCCGCACGTCACGGAATTTTTTCAAAGCCTGCACATCCCGCTGCCGGGAGCCAACGCCTGGCTCGTTGCCGTCATGGAATGTTTCGGCGGACTGCTACTAATGGTCGGCTTGGGTTCGCGATTCGTAGCGCTGGCACTCGCCTTTGACATGGTAATCGCCTACGTCACCGCCGACTCCGACGCCTTGAAATCCATTTTCAGCGACTCGGACAAATTTGTGCAGGCCGCGCCGTTTCCTTTTTTATTCATGACTCTGACGGTACTGGCCTTTGGCGCCGGCACGTTTTCGCTCGACTGGCTAATCGGGAAAATATTTCCAAAGAAAACGGCAGCCCTAAAAGACACTCCATAAATTGAACGCGTGACGATGCTAACCGAGTTGCCGTCAACCGCAGTAAACTCATCGCTGCTGTTTACCACCGTTTTTTTGGATTTTGTTGGCCGTAGCTCTATGCCACTGTATCAGCATGGAAATTCACCGGCGACCCAACCTCGCGCTCATCGGTTTCATGGGCACGGGCAAGACGTCCGTGGGCCGGCACGTTGCGGAACAGCTTGGCTTTGAATTTCTCGACACGGACGAACTCATCCAGTCGCACACCGGCCGCACCATCGCGGACATTTTTTCCAAGGACGGCGAACCAGCCTTTCGTGAACTCGAGCGGCAGGTTGTCCACGAACTATCCACGCGCGAAAAAACCCTGATCGCCACCGGCGGCGGTCTGCCGACCCATGCGGAAAATCTGGCCACGCTGAAAGCCTTCGCGGTCGTCATCTGCCTCTGGGCGTCACCGGAAAAAATCTGGGAACGCGTCCGCAACCAGTCGCACCGTCCCCTGCTCCACGATGCCGAGCCGCAGAAAAAAATCCGCGAACTGCTTGCCGCGCGCGAACCGTTTTACAAGCAGGCCGACGTTTTGATCAACACCGACCTGCGCTCCGTCCGCGAGGCCGCGCAGCAGGTCGCCCTGCAATTCAAGCTCGCCACGCGGCCCCGACGATGAAGGCCGCCATCCGTCAACGCGCAGCGGAACTCGGCTTCGATGACTGCCGCTTCACCACCGCGACGCCGCCCGCCAGCGCGGAAAAATTCCAAGGCTGGCTCGCAGAAAAACAGCACGGCGAAATGAACTGGCTGGAACGCAATGCGGAAAAACGTGTCGCGCCGCAAAAAGTTTTGGCCGGATCAAAAAGCGTGATTGTGCTCGCAGTGAGCTATCAGAATTCAGAAGCCAGAATTCAGAAGCCAGAATTTCAAAATGGCCTCGTCGCGCGCTATGCGCGGTTCAACGATTACCACGAGGTGATTGGTGAAAAATTAAAAATCATGACGCAATTTGTGAACCAGCTCGGCGGCGGCGAAACGCGTTCGCTTTGGTATGTGGACACCGGGCCAGTTCTGGAGCGGGATCTCGCGCAGCGCGCGGGCATCGGTTTTGTCGGCAAGCACACGAACTTGATCAGTCGGCGGCTTGGCAACTGGGTTTTTCTCGCGGAAATCCTGACGACGCTGGAACTGGAGCCTGATGCGCCGGAAAAAAACCATTGCGGAAAATGTTCGCGCTGCATCGCGGCGTGCCCGACGGAGGCCATCACCGCGCCGTTTCAATTGGACGCGCGCAAATGTATCTCGTATCTGACGATTGAACTTAAAGGTGCCATTCCGGTCGAGTTCCGCAAAGCCATCGGCAATCGTATTTACGGCTGCGATGATTGTCTGGCAGCGTGTCCATGGAATAAATTTGCGCGCGCGGGAAATTTGATGAAAGCGAGCGCACGACCAGACATGAATTCTCCGGATTTGATCGAACTGCTTTCGCTTGATGAAAAAGATTTCAAACTGCGTTTCGTCGGCTCACCGATTTTACGGACTAAGCGTCGCGGATTTTTGCGGAACGTCTGCATTGCCCTCGGAAATGTGGGCGATAAATCCACCCTGCCCGCCTTGGAAAAATCCACGCACGATGCCGAACCTTTGATTGCCGAACACGCGCGCTGGGCGATTTCCGAAATTGAATCCCGACTTAACGGGAAAAATTCTGCATAATTCTGCTAACCGTGTTCCGTCGTAGCTGGCTGCCGTGGCTCACCGCAAAGTGTATTGCTCGTCGCTCACCTTCTCCATCCAGTCCACCAACTTGCCGTCGAGTTGTTCTTGGATGGCGATGTGCGTCATGGCCGTCGTCGGCGACGCGCCGTGCCAATGCTTTTCACCCGGCGCGAACTGGATCACGTCACCCGGCCGGATTGGCTCAATCGGCCCACCTTCACGCTGCACCAGACCGCCGCCCGCCGTCACGATTAGCGTCTGGCCAAGTGGATGCGTGTGCCACGCCGTCCGCGCACCTGGCTCGAACGTAACACTCGCGCCGACCGCGCGGGCTGGGACGATTGCCTGAAATAGCGGGTCAATCCGCACCGTGCCGGTGAACCAATCCGCCGGCCCTTTGCCGGAAGGTTGTGAACCGCTTCGTTTGATTTCCATAGTTTGGATTTTTTATTTGATGGCTGAAACTTGGTTCGTCGTGATGGCGACGGAATTCGTGACGTTGGCAACTAGACTCGTATTTTTAGTGGCCTGATAAACCCCGTAATGCTCCGGTTTCGGGCCGCTGCCACAAGCCCACAAGGTTGACAAAATAACGTTGAGCAGCAGAAGGACGGTGAGAAAATATTTCATGGCGAATTTTTATGTTAATCCAATGCCATGCAACATCCACCAAAGTTCAGATTTTTCAAGTGGACTATGCCAACCGGAAGCGACAACGCGTCGCCCAACAAATACGAAAATTAAAACGCGCCGGGAACAATCCTACTCCGGCATCTTCATCAACTGGTCGGCGCTCATCGGTTGCGCGTTACCGCCGATCTGGGCGCGAATCTTTTTGATATCGTCGCCGATGACTTCGCCGGCCTTATTGCCCCAAGAATTGCGGATGTAGGTCAGCACGGCGGCCAAATCATCATCCGGCAGTGCCGCGCCCATCGCGGCCATGTTCAGGCCCCAGTCCTTGCCCGCGACCTGGATTGAACCGGCCAGCCCCATCAGTGGAATGTGGGCGAGGCGGTTGAATTTTTTAGCGTTCACCCATTCAGAACCGGCCAACGGCGGTGCCTGACCGGGTTTGCCCAAACCATCCACGCCGTGACAAATGCCACAGACGGCCTCGTAAGTTTTTTTACCATGCGCCAGCACCGCCGCCGCGCCGGATTGCGGCTGATAGGCGTCGAGCGTTTCGGCGCTGGCATACGGCGCATAAACCTTGGCGTCGAACCAGCCGCTATGCCGGTCAAAATAAATGCCGCCGACGAATAGCAAAACCAGCGTCAGCACGATAATCCACATCGGTGCGGTGGAACGCGTGGTGGTCGGTTCGCCGCTTGATGGAGTGGAACAGGATTTATTTTCGTCGCTCATCATTTGGCAGTGGTGAGGGGTGTAAACGGCGCCTCGTAAAGCGGCGCGTTGGCCTTGAGAGTCAAAAGATAGGCGGCGAGCTGCTTCGCCTCCGGTTTCGGCACGATTTCGTAACCGTCGGCGGCGGCGAATTCCAGCGGCAATTCCAAGGCGTCTGGTGAAGGCGTGTCGCCGATCTTGCGGACTTCAAAAAGAAATTTGAATGACGGCATCGTCGAGTCGGGCGTGACCGATTTCGGCGCGTAAAGATGCCGCAACTGCCAGTTCAGGTCGGGTGCGCGGACGCCGATGTTGGACAAATCCGGCCCGGCGCGCAAACTGCCCAACTGCACCGGCTGGTCGTAAAGATAATCCGCCGCGACGCACTGCCGCGAACCCCAACCGCGCGCGATGTCCGCGCCCGTGGCGGTCAAATCGGTTTCCACTTTTCCGCCTGCGGCGGTGATTTTGTCGGAAGTAGCATCAGCTTGCTCTTTAGAAATTCCGACAAAAATCACTCCAGGAAATCCAATTACATGTTCTGTGTATTTTGACTGATTTGGCTCGCTTTCAGAAATAGCTTTCAAAACAGCATCAGGATTTTTCCCAGCAGATGTAACTATCAAATTAAAAGCCACGCCGGTCTGGCGCACTTGCTCCGTGTGACACGCGGCGCAACCATTGGCGCGGTAAATCTGTAGACCCAGGGTTGCCTCGCCGGGACGTTGCAGTGGCCAGTTATCGGTGGTTTGCAAAATAACAGTCTGTTTCGCGCCGCCAAGCTGCAATACGGGCGCAAGCACAAAACCGCACCACGAAGCGCCGAGCGCGACGAACGTGGCCAGAAAAACGGAGAAGCCGGTCTTCACGATTTCACCTCCACAGTTTCCGGGGTTTCAAGCGGCGATTTGAGGTAGGCGATCACCATTTTTACCAAACCAATTTTCCACTGGATCGTCATGATGAAAATATTTGCAGTGAACAAAAGTGCGCCGAGCAGGATTAGCAATTGTCCGGTGGCGCTGACGCGCAGAAATTGCAACGCGGCGGCATTGGCAGCGGCGAATGGAACGCTGGCGTCGGCCAATTTTTCGCCCTGCTCGATTCCACCAATTATTAACGGCACAACAAACAGCAGCACGCCGGCAATGGCAACCCAGAAGTGCAATTTGGCAAATTTCGGCAGCGGCAGCGGCTTGCCCATAACTTGCGGCAGCAGTTCGTAGATCGCGCCGAACAGGATCATCGCCGCAAAGCCGAGCAGTTGGAGTTGCGTCTGTCCCACGCCGAACCAAGTGAACTCCAGCACGCGGCTGTATTGCGGACAAGCTTCAGCCAAATACAAAATTCCCGAAACCACAAAACTTATCATTCCAAATTTGATGAAGCAGAACGGGCCATGGCAGGAGACACACGCGCCGCAAACGGTTTTAACGGTGACAATCGAAATTGCGAGCAAGGGAATTATGGTCAAGACAGCTGCCACGCTGCTCAACGTCGGCAGCCAGGCGGGAACCGGCGCGCCTTGCGGAATGCCGCACCACGTTCCGAAAA
>PLHK01000125.1:0-3500 GCA_003139955.1 Limisphaerales bacterium | reverse complement strand
GAGCAAAAGGTTGGCCGTTGAATAGATCCACGGAAACCAGAGCAGCGCGGCGAACAGAAACCAATGCGATGGATACAGGTCTTGTTCCCGTCGCCATCCGAACGTGGCCGCCGCCGAAACGGCGATCAACAGGAACGCCGCAAAAAGCAAAACGGCGGCGACACGCGGATATTCGATCCAGGTATGACCGGTGCTGTCGCCCAGTAAAATTGCCACTGTGCCAATGAGGACGCCGAGATGCCAGAGATTCGCCGCCACAACGGGAACGAGCGGCAACGCGAGCGGATTCTGGCTCAAGCGCGCAAAAATCCAGAGCATCACGCCGAGCGCGGCGGGGATGCAGAAACCGTAAAGGACGGCGTCGTTAGCCGCCGGAGCCAGATGGCCGTAAGTGAACCACGAGCAGCCGCCGAGAAATTCCGGCGCGTGAAACTTGATGCCCGCAATGAGGCCGAGCACCAGGCCGACGACAAGCCATACCGCCGCGCCGCCGAACAGCGCAAGCAACGGCACGCGCAACGAGGCGTTGATCTCGCGGTCGCAGGAAGAATTGTTCTCGGTCGGGTTCATTCAAAAGCACTGGGTTTGGCAGGCGCAACCGGCACAGGCGCGCTGGCCTTTTCTTCGCGCGCAATCAGATCGGCGCGGGCGGCGGCAGGATTCTGCCAAGCTTGCGCAGCCTGCTGGATCGCAACTTCAATCGGCGCGCGCGCGATGCCGCGCGATTCGTCAATCCAGCCGGAAGTGTTCAAGGAATTTTCTTCGGCGGTGCGGATTTCGGCCAGCGCCTTGGTGCGTTCAGCGGCGCGATCAGCATCAATGGCCGGCACGGGCAGCAATACTTTTACGCCCACCGCTGCAAAGGCATAAATCACGCTGGCGATGATCAAGCCAATCGCGGCGGCGGAAGCGCGGTTGATGGTTTGATAATTCATCGGGCACCTCCAACATTGGCGTCAACGAGTTCGCTGACGGCATTTTGACTGACGCCCATCGCTTCGAGCAGGCGCGGGTCGCGCTGCGGATACGGCGGATGCGCGTTGAATTTTTTCAGAAAGATGGTCGCCAAAAATCCACCCATGAACATCAGCGTGCCGAGCGGCAGCCAGATCCATTTGAGCGGATAACCGTAGGGATGCCACGCGGGAAAAATGTTGAAGCCCAGATCCGCCGCGTGCATCACCCACGCCCAAAGGCAGACAGGAATCATGATCTTGAAATTCAACTTCACCTTCTCCGGCAGCATCACGAAGAACGGCAGGAAGCAATGTCCGAAGATCAAAATTATGCTCAACCACCACCAGTTGCCGCGTTCACGAATGAGATACCAGAAGGTTTCTTCCGGCATATTGGCGTTCCAGACAACGAAGTATTGCGCGAACTCGGTGTAGGCCGAGAACAGCGTGAAACCAAAGAACAGCACGCCAATGAAATAAAAATAATTCTGCTTCAACACCGGCGAAAGGATGCGTTGGCGCAACAGAACTGCCGCGATGACATAAATCGTCGCCAGCCCGATCCACGCGCAGTCGGAAAAGAAATAGACGCCGTAGATGCAGGAAAAAAATTCGTATTGCGTCGCCTTCATCCAGAGCACGCCGGAATACGTCAGCGTCAGTGCGTAAGCGACAATGCCCCAGCCGGAATAAAAACGCAGCTTGTGCGTGCATTCCGCCGCGCCGGTTTCGTCCTGCTTCAGCGACCAGCGGCTTAATTGCGACGTGAGCAGCCACCAGATGCCGAAAAAGATCGCCGAAGTGATGATGAAACCGGAACAGGTGAACACGGGCAGTTTAGCCGCGACCAGATTGTTCGTCGTCGGATCAAAATTCATCCAGGAATAAATTTTCTTGCCCAAAACAAGAATCGGCAAAAACAGAATTGCCAGCCACGGGAACAGCAGCGACGCGATGTGTTCGCAGAAACGGCGGATGCCAACCGACCAGCCGGCGTCGGTCAGATGATGCACCATCACGACGAACAACGCGCCGAGTGCGAGGCTGTAATAAAACATGAACGCCAGCAGCCACGAGAATCCAAATTCATGCAGATCGTTGCGCTTCCAGCTCAAGACGAAGCCGATGACCGACAAAAATCCGCCGATGACCATCAGGGCGGAAGGTAGCTTGCGCCAACCGGACAAGTCCAGCGGCGGCGGCAAATGAGTTGTGTCTTGGTGCGAACTCATAATTATTTCATCAAGCCTCCCTGTTGCGGCGGCAAATCGTTCGTCGTTTCCAGCCAGCTCAATTGCAAGGCGCGCAGATACGCGATTACCGCCCAGCGGTCTTCGGTCGGAATCAACGGGCCATACGCGCCCATCAAACCTTTGCCGTTGCTGATGGTGTTGAAAATCTCGCCGNNGGCATGACGCCGATTTTTTTCGTGATGCCATTACCATCGGCGGTGCGACCGTGGCACGGCGAGCAATAAATATCGAACCGCTCGCGTCCGCGTTTGAGCAACGCTTCATCCACAATGAGCGGATTGGTTTCAACAAAATTGGTCGTGCCAGCGATGTGTCCGGTGTTCACGGGCGAATCTTCAAAGCGATAAACTTCGCCGCTGACCGTTTCAATCGGCTGGCTGCGCGCAATCGTCCCGGCGGGTGGTAATTGCGAACTGACGCCGTTCGCAAAAAAGTGATTCGGCTCCTGCNNAACACGGCGGCACCGATGGCCGCACCGATCAATAAAATGGAGATGATGTAGCGCATCAGTCTGCGTCCTCCACGAGTTCAACGCGCGCGCCGCCGAGGGCTTCGAGCAGCTTCTTCGTTTCCGTTGCGCAGAATTTTTCGTCCTTGGCGCCGATGACGAGGATGAACTTGTCGCGCGAGGCGAGTTCAAAACGTTTTTTGCCGAGCAACGGATGATGCAGGCGCGGGAGTTGGTTCAGTCCAAGCATTCCAATCAGAGCGCCGACCGCGCCGCCCATGATGAGCATAATGTAGGACGGCACGAAGGTCATCGGCACGCTGAACATCGGCTTGCCGCCGACGATGAGCGGATAATCAAACGCGTTGGCGAACCAGATGAGGCCGGCGACGTTCGCAAACATAAATGCGCCGCCCGCCAGCGAAACCCAGCCCACGAGCGAGTTGCCGAGCTTCATCACCTTGTCCATGCCGTGAACCGGGAACGGTGTGAACGTGTCCCAGCGGCGATAACCGGCGTCGCGGATTTTTTCCGCCGCGTGCAAAATGGCGGCGGGCGAATCGAATTCCGCCATGAGGCCGTAAAAATTTTTGTTGGCCGGCGCGCTCATTTTTCACCTCCGGTTTTTGCGCCGCCGAGCGGATGATGCGGGTCGGCTTCGGGCATCACGCTTTTGACTTCGGAGATCGCGATCATCGGCAGGAATTTCACAAACAGTAGATACAGCATGAAAAACGCGCCGAGCGTGCCGATGTAAAGTCCGATGTCCCAGCGCGTCGGCAGATACTTGCCCCAGTTCGCCGGGAGAAATTCCTGATACAGCGAGCCGACGACGATGACGAA
>PLHK01000091.1 GCA_003139955.1 Limisphaerales bacterium | reverse complement strand
ATGACGCGATGCAATTTTTGCAATTCCTGCATCAAATTGGATTTCGTATGCAAGCGTCCGGCGGTATCAATAAAAAGATAATCCGCCTTGCGCGCAAGCGCAGCGGTGACGGCATCGTGCGCGACGGACGCGGCGTCCGAACCGTAAGCGCTCGCAATGACTTCAACTTTCAGACGCGTGCCCCAAAGTTTTAATTGTTCAATGGCCGCCGCGCGAAACGTGTCGCACGCGGCGAGCAGCACGGATTTTTTCTGCGCCTGAAAATAATTGGCGAGCTTCGCGCTCGTCGTCGTTTTGCCAGTGCCGTTGACGCCGACGATGGAGACGATGCAAACGCTGCCGGGAATTTCGCGCAGCTTCGGATTATTCGCGGATAAACTTTTTTCGATCTCCGCGCGCGCGATGGCGAGATAATCCAGTCCCGCGCCGCCTTGCGATTCGTAGGCTTTTTTTACGGCAGAAATAATTTGTTCCGTCATCGCCATGCCCAAATCGGCGGCGATGAGCGCGGCTTCAAGTTCTTCAATCGAGTCCGCCGTCAGTTTGGGCGAGCGCGTGACAATGCGTTTGATTTCGTGGACGAGCTTGCTCTGCGTCTTGGCGAGTCCGGCTTTGAATTTGGCGAAGAGTCCCATTTTGGAAACGAAGAATTAAAAATGCAGAATAAACAAATTATTTTGCGGCGGCGCGCCTTTCGTCGGCAATTTTTTTGGCGGCCTTCATTTTCTCGACGTGCTCGTAAGGCAGTTTGACCGTGCCGATGAGCGGCTGCTTTTTACTGAACCCGTGGCAATCGGAACCGCCGGTGACCAGCAAATCATATTTCTCCGCGATCTCTAGATAGCGCTCGGACATCACGGTGGAATGTTTGGTGTGAAAGCATTCGATACCGTCGAGACCGGCTTTCACCAAGCCGGGAATGATGTCGTCCGTGCGGTTCAAACCCGGATGCGCCATCACCGCGAGGCCGCCGGCTTGATGGATCAACTCGATGCCTTCGAGCGCGGACATCTTGTTTTTCGGAACCCACGCGGGGCGGCCTTTCTTGAGATACTTTTCAAAGGCTTCGTCCAAATTGCCGATGAGCTTTTCCTTCACCAGCGCGCGCGCGACGTGCGGACGTCCCGGCGATTTGCAGTTCGCCAGTGCAAAAACCGATTCCGCCTTGAGTGGAATGCCGAGCTTGTTCAACGCCGCGCACATTTCGTAAATGCGATTTTGCCGCACGGCTTGAAATTTTCCGATGCGGTCGAGCAACACTTTGTTTTGCGTGTCGAGAAAATAGCCAAGGATGTGGACTTCGGTGTCGTCATGTTCAGCGGTGAGTTCCGCGCCGGGAATGAATTCCATCTGCACCGCCGCGCAGGCCGCCGCCGCGCGCGCGCAACCTTCGACCGAATCGTGATCCGTCAGCGCGATGGCGGCAAAGCCGAGCTTGTCCGCGCGCCCAACCAACTCTTCCGGCGTGAACGTGCCGTCGGAAAATTGCGTGTGCAGATGCAGATCGGCAAATTTCATTTCGCGGTTCGGGCCGGACGCAAAATTTCACCGCGAATCTTGTCGAGAATTCCGTTCACAAACTTGCCGCTGTCCTCGGTGGAAAATTTTTTGGCGATGTCCACCGCCTCGTTGATGCTGACGGCGGGCGGGATGTCGTCGCGATGCAGCATCTCGTAAATGGCGAGGCGCATGACGTTGCGATCTACGGCAGCGATGCGGTGGAAGTCCCAGTTTTTCGCGTGCTTCTTGATGTGTTCGTCAATCGCGTCGCGATGTTGCAGCACGCCCTTGATGAGCGGTTCGGAAAACAGCCGCAACTCTGCCTCGTCCACGGTCGGCGGCGGCAGTTCGGTGACTTCGCCCCATTTGGCGTGGCCGGATTTTTCGTCTTCAATCGCGGCGGCGCGCTGGGAATTCCAGAACGTCGCCAGCTCGAGTTCGAGATTTTCCGGCGGGTTCAGGTCGTGCTGAAACAGAAATTGCACTGCGCGTTCCCGCGCTTCGCGTCGTTTGCCCATGAGAACATCATGCCGCAGATGGACGCGGCGGGAAATGAAAAATTGCGCGGCAAAATTTCAACCACTATCCTCTGCGCATGAAAGTTGGTAAACTCCTCCACACGCGCTACCGCGTGAACGATCTCGAACGCACCGTGAAATTTTACCGCGAGGTGCTCGGTCTCGCCGAAGCGCGCCGCCACAAATCGCCGCGCGGCTCGGAACTCGTTTTTCTGAAAACGCCCGGCAGCGAGGAGGAGATTGAAATCTGTTCGTATCCCGCCGCCGGCCCGGTGGAGGTGCAGCCCGACCTCACGCATCTCGCGTTCGCGGTGGACAGCCTCGAAGAATTTGGCAAACACCTGACCAAACTCGGCCTAAAATTTTCCGACGGGCCGACGCCCAGTTCCAGCGGGATGATTGCCTTCATTGACGCGCCCGAAGGTTACGAAATTGAATTGATCCAGAAAAAGTAAACCGCTCCATTTTCCTGCTCTGAACTTTCAACCATCAACTATCAACTAATTATGAGCGTTTTAATTGTCGGCACGACCGCACTCGATTCCATCAAAACTCCGACGGCGGAAAATCCGCGCCTGCTCGGCGGCTCGGCCAGCCACGCGGCGGTTGCGGCCAGTTTTTTTTCGCCGGTGAAACTCGTCGGCGGCGTCGGTGAAGATTTTCCGAAGAAATACATCGAGCTGTATCACAAACACAAAATTGACCTCGCCGGCTTGCAAATTCTGCCGGGGAAAACCTTTCACTGGTCAGGTGAATACGAAGTGAACATGAACAACCGCCGCACGCTCGCGACGGAACTCGGCGTGATCGAAACTTTTTCGCCGGTGCTGCCGAAAGTGTATCAAAACGCGCCATTTGTTTTGCTCGGCAACATCGCGCCCGCGTTGCAGCTTTCCGTCCTCGACCAGTTGCGCCGCCCGAAGTTTGTCGTCGCGGACTCCATGGATTTGTGGATCAACATTGCGCCCGCCGATTTGCTCAAACTGCTCAAGCGCGTGGATGGCTTTGTGCTCAATGACAGCGAGGCGGAACTGCTCACGAAGGAAGACAACCTTTTCGTCGCGCTGAAAAAAATCCACAAGCTCGGCCCGAAATACGTCATCATCAAAAAAGGTTCGCACGGCTCGGTGCTGTCCGGCCCGAAAGGCGTTTTCATTTGCCCCGCATATCCGCTGCACACGGTCGAAGATCCCACCGGCGCGGGCGATTCCTTCGTCGGCGGCCTGATGGGTTATCTCGCCACGGCCAAAGGTTCGATTGATGCGAACATCCGCCGCGCGATGGTTTACGGCAGCGTCACCGCGTCGTTCTGCTGCGAAGGTTTTGGTTTGAATGCCACTACAAAAGCCAAACGCGCCGACATCGAGAAGCGTGTGAAGGAACTGGAAAAGCTGACGAAGTTCTAACCTCCAAAATTGCTAGATTGGTCTCGTGAATAAAGAAACTGAAAGGTTTTATCTGGATGAATTCAAAAAAAATTATCCACATTTTCCTGACGGAAGTATTTGTCCCGATGAGCGCCCTGATTTTTTGATAAAATGCCGAGATGAAGTAATAGGCATTGAAGTAACAAAAATTTTCCGAGACATGGCAGGAACGAGTCAGTCTCCATTACAACAACGCGAGGCTGTTCGAAATAAAATCATGCAAAAGGCAAAGGAGGTTGCCGACCAGCGAGGTTTGTTAAACGCGTATGTATTTGTCCATTTCGATTTGAATTTTTGCTGTAAAAATTCTGAAATCGCCGACATGGCATCTAAACTTGTTTTGATAGCAGAACAAAAATTCCAAAGAAGTGATAGTTTGGAGTTCATTCGACCACATGAAATCGAAATTGCCGGCATTGCTGGATTGAGCATCCAAAAAACTAAAGGTTCAAGCTTTTGGAAAAATCCTCTGGCAAGTTTTGTCCCCACAATACGTTCGCAACAATTACAAACTATTTTAGACGAGAAAAGTGCTCTAACTGGAGATTATAGGAAGAAATGCAATAAGGTTTGGCTGGTCATAGTAATGGATCGTTTTATCGCTTCATCCTATTCATTGATACCGGATGAAATTGACAAGATTTATTACAAACATAATTTTGATTCGGCATTTTTGTTCTGTTACACACGTTACGACGAACAAAAGCCGCCATACCTTCTCCAAAATCTTTCGGACGCGGTCAGTTAGAAGATTGAATTCATGAAACAAACTTCGGCGCGAACACCGGGCCGAGGTTGTGTTGGCGGAGCAGCTCGCAAAATTTGGCGATGGCGCGCTTCTCGTCCTCGCCGAGATGGAATTGGATGTGCCACTCGAAATAATCGCGCCGGAAATCCGCATCAAACTCCTCACGCGTCTCGATGATGTGATCCAGCGTCTCCATGCCAAAGCGTTTCGCCTGCTTCAGTTCGCTGCGCAAGGCCTTGTTCTCGATCCCGCGCCGCAGCGCCCAGACCGCATAAACAAAGGGCAGATTCGTCAACTCCGTCCACGCCAGGCCAAGGTCAAAAATCCCGTGCGAATGCGCCGAACGCTGAAATTCAATCGCCGGGTCGCCGATGAGCAGGACAAAATCTTTCTCCGGCGCAGCGGCGTAATTTTCCAGCGGCTTGAATTGCGGGAACAAGTTTTTTTCCGCGAGCAAAACTTTCAGCAGATTCACGCTGGTCAGCGACGCGGTGTCGCAGAAAATTTCCGTCGCCTCGGCGAGCGGTTTTTTGTACGCGAGAATGACGCTGTAAACTTCGCCGAGCGAGCCGATGGCGACGCCGTCAAGAATGTCGTAACGGTCGTTCAGCAAAACTTCGGTGATGCTGACGAGCGCGGCGTCCAGTTCATCGCGCCGGAGCATTTCAGCGAGCTTGGACGGCGGCGCGAAGATGAGTTCGCCGTCAATATCGCGCGTAAGCGGCGCGGCGTTGAGATACGGCACGGAGCCGATACGGAATTTTTTGTCGTCGCCAGCCATGCCGGTCACTTCGCGTCGAGGTCGAGCTTGTCGCGCTGGAGCGAGCTGCCTTCGGCGGCGGCGAGGTTGGCGAGCGCCTGGTTGTAATTGGCGAGCGCGCGGATTTCCTGCGAGCGGGCGGAAGTCAGGTTGTTCTGCAATTGCAGCACGGTGAACGTGGTGCTCTTGCCGACGGCGTATTTTTTCTGCTCGGCGTCGAGCGCGGCCTCGGCATAAGTGCGCGCCTGTCGGGTGGCGTCCACGCTTTCCCAGTCGGCCTTGGCGGCTTCGACGGCGTTGTCAATTTCCACCATGACATTTTGCTCAAGCTGCTTGAGCTGGAGCAGCAATTGTTTCTCCGTCACCTTGCCGGATTTGAACTGGTTGCGCGGGCCGATGTTGCTCAACGGCATGGAAAGCTGCGCGCCGTAACTGTAAAATGGCCGGTCGGCGGCGGCGAACTGGTTGAACGTATCGTTGAAATCCTGCCCCGCACCGTTGTAACCGTAGCTGCCGATCAGGTCCACTTCGGGAAAAAGTTGGTTGCGATAATATTTCAACTGGATGCCCTGCTCCTCGACGTTCAAGCGCGCCTGCAGCAAATCCGGGCGTTCCGTCATGCCCTTGTTCCAACTATCCTGCACGTCAAACAACTGCTGTTGCGCCGTCAGCGTCGCGGTTGGCTGGATTTCCACGCCGTGCCACGCGGTGTAATCATCCGTGAGCAGATTTTTCAAGGCGTTTTGATCTACGGACAATGTGTTTTGCGCCGCGATCAAATTGGCTTGGCTCTGCGCCACCTGCGCTTGATCCTGTTGCACGTCCAAAGGCGCGAGGCTGCCGACCTCCACGCGCTGTTTGTCCTGATCCAACTGCGTCTGCGCCAGCACGAGCGCTTCCTGCTCCACGTTCACATTTTCGCGGGCGAAGATGAGTTCGTAATAGGCGTTCTCCACGGCGGTCACCGTCGTAATGATTTGCTCGCGCAAACCTTGCTCGGAAAATTTCAGCCGGTTTTTGTTGAGCCGGATGGTCAGCCGCGTGTCATCAATCCAGAAATTTTTCAGCAACGGCTGGGTGAGCGTCAGCGCGCCGACCTGACCGGAAGAAATCCCATTGGTCAGGGAATTTATGCCGGTGGTTCGCGAAACATTGCCGCCCAAATCATAGGTCATGCCCCACGGCGTGCCGCCGGAAAAGCCCGAACTGTAAAGCTGCTCGTTGTATTCCGAGCCGGCGACTTGCTGGCCGTTTTGAAACACCGAGCCGGAATCGTTATATCGGTGCTCGCCGGAAAGGGTGAAGATCGGGTCGTAGCCAGCGTAGGCGCTCTTCAAATTGTAGAGCGAGATTTCCGGGTTCAACTGCTCCACCTGCACGTCAAAATTATGCTTCAGCGCCTCCGCAAAGCAGTCTTGCAGTGACAACG
>PLHK01000110.1 GCA_003139955.1 Limisphaerales bacterium | reverse complement strand
TCCTTCGGCGTGAAATGCGAGCGTGTGATGTTCAAAAAAGAATTGCGCGCCGCCATCCAGCGGATGCTCGACGCCGACGAGCCTTACGTCCTCGACGTGGTCGTGCCATACAGCACGCACGTCATTCCGTTCATCCCGGCGGGCAAGACCGTGGCGGACATGATCTGGAAGCCGTAAGCGGGCGCTAAAAAATTTCAATGGCCGGACAATTGATTTTGTTCGGTCTTTTTATTTTGCTGCCTCAAAAAATTAGTAATGCCAATTGGTAAATCCGCTGCAAACCGCGCACACCAGCGTAAAGAGGACGCCAAAGAAAATTATGGTGCCGGCAAAAATAATTACAGAAAGCAGAAGCAGAGAAAGTATTCGCGTTATACCGATTACTTCCCGACGACAGCGGCTGCGATAGAGAATGATGAAAATCAACATCATGGGAATGAGTGGATTAACCAACAATTCAGTCCACCAAACTTGAATCCACGGTGCCATGCAGAGTGCAGTCCAATGAATCAATACGAAGGAAACAATGCAGGCAAATATGGCCGCGCCGAAAGGCGGGTCTTCCTCGGGCGGTTGTTCGTCATAATCCATACTTAATAAACACCGCTGCGGCTTATTTTTGTATATTGCCACAACGGTTTTATATTGCAGCACGTTTCAACTTTTTTTTGCGCGGACACTCTGCTATTCAAATCACAGTGAACAATCCATTTCGCATCGGTGTGCTCGGCTCCGGCAAAGGTTCCAACTTTGTTGCGATTGCGGACGCGGTGGCGGCGGGAAAAATTCCGGCGCAAGTCGCCATTGTGTTGAGCGATGTCGAGTCGGCGGGAATTTTGACGCACGCGCGCGAACGGAAAATTCCGGCGCAATTCATCCCGCCGGGAAAATTCCGCACGAAGCTGGATGAAGATGCGGAACGCGAATTTGTAAAACAATTGCAGGAGTCGAAGGTAGATTTGATCGTGCTGGCGGGTTTTATGCGCGTGCTGAAGGGCGATTTTCTGCGCGCGTTCGAAGGTCGCATCGTGAACGTGCATCCGTCGCTGCTGCCGTCGTTTCCCGGACTCGAGGCGTGGAAACAGGCGCTGGATCATGGCGTGAAGGTGACGGGCTGCACGGTGCATTTCGTGGATGCGGGCGTGGATTCCGGCGCGATCATCGGCCAGCAAACCGTGCCGGTGCTGGACAACGACACGGCGGAAAGTTTGCACGCGCGCATCCACGTGGCAGAGCATGAGCTGTATCCGCAATGCGTCGCGGCGATTGCACGCGGGGAAATTTCGGTGGTCGGAAGACGGGTGATTGCTAAGAAAAGTTAAAAATCAATCAAATGAAAGTATTTGAAGTTCATGCCGACCCTGCCGGTGAATTCAAAAATCATCGTTCACAATATCATCAGTTGGTTTTGGATGATCGTGCCTTTGAAAGCAGGGATGCTTTTTTGAAATATTTATCCTCGACAGCCTGCGCGTTTTTGGGAGAGCAAAAAGAAAATTGGTCGCCACCGGTCATGCAATTATTTTGATCGAACAGGCTGTCCTTTTTTCACAGGAAATCAACCCCGGATTTTTGGCATATAGGTTCGGTGGGTGCTTTTGCTGCGGGAACAAAGGCCATGGAAATTACTGGAGATTTTCTGGAACGGGCTGGTCAGTTGCTGCCGCTTCCTTTCAAAAATGAGGCTCTTACCATTTGCAACATTCTGGAGCGTTCAGAGTGCATAGATGAAAATGTTACACCATGGAAATTTGAACCAATATCCGGTCAACGACAGGCTCCCCGCCGTCCTTGTTTTGTCACCAGCAAGTTGCAGAAGTCTTCTCTGTTCAAGATAACGGATAGTTTGTATAAAACTTATGCTTGGGAAAAGAATGGTGACCCGCAGCAAGAATTCAAAGCCTGTGTCGAGGCGAATGGATTGACTGGTTTGAGATTCGAGCCCGTCTGGTCGGAAGAAGAAGGCATTATTCCTTACAAGCGTCCCGATTTATGAAAGATTTGAAGAACCTATTATCACTGACTTTCGTTGCTTGCCTGCTGGCGGGCTGCGACAGCACGAACAATGAGCCGATTTATTTCGCCAGTGCGGTCAAGTTGCCGGCGGCGGTGGCAGTCATGTCGCCGGTCGCACCGAGTTTGTCCAAGGCGGACGAGGGGAAGATTGAACTGGTGGTTTTGAGCTATTTGATGGAGCGGCATTTCTGGGAGGACGGCAATTATTCGGCGCTGTTTTTGCAGGCGGACGACAAGGTGGTCGCTTTGATGATGGCGAAATTTCCGAATCACAATCCGCCGATCAAGGAAAGTTATCACATTGACCTGCGCGCGAACCAGTCGCCGCTCGACAAAGACACGGGCAAGCCGGTGATGATCCTCGGCGCGGACGTGAGCGACCCGAACACGGATGGCTCGGTAGATGTGGTCGGCCGTTGGTATGCGGGCGGCGCGGTGCAGGGATTTTATACATTTAATTTGATCAAGACCAACGACGACTGGACGATTGCCAGCGTGAAGTGATAAAAAAAGTTCGCGTTGCCGCGCCGGAATGGGAAAATTGTCCAATGAGCAAGAAATTAAAATTCGGCCTGCCCAAGGGCAGTTTGCAGGATGCGACCATCGAGAAGCTGGCCAAGGCCGGCTACAACATTTTGGTCAGCAGTCGCTCGTATGTGCCATATGTTGACGATGAGGAGCTCGACATCCGCCTGTTCCGCGCGCAGGAAATTTCCCGCTACGTCGAGCACGGCTATCTGGACTGCGGCATCACCGGCCATGACTGGGTGATGGAAAACGGCTCGAAGGTACACGAGGTCGGCGAATTTTTATTCAGCAAAGTGTCGCGCCGTCCCGCGCGCTGGGTTTTGTGCGTGCCGGAAAATTCGCCGGTGAAGTCGGTAAAAGATTTGCAGGGCAAACGCATCGCGACTGAAGTCGTCAATCTCACCAAAAAATATCTCAAGCAGAATGGCGTGAAGGCGGAGGTGGAATTTTCTTGGGGCGCGACGGAAACCAAGGCGCACGAACTGGTGGACGCCATCGTGGATGTCACTGAAACCGGCTCGTCGTTGAAGGCGAATAAACTTCGCATCGTGGATGAACTTTTGAGTTCTACGCCGCGTCTGATCGCCAACGTGGACGCGTGGAAAAATCCGTGGAAGCGGAAAAAAATTGAGACGATGGCGATGCTGCTCAAAGGCGCATTGGATGCCGAGGCGATGGTGGGCTTGAAGATGAACATCGCGGAAAAAAATCTCGCGAAGTTGCTGACGGATTTGCCCGCGCTGCGCAACCCGACGATCTCCAATTTGAGCCTCAAAGGCTGGGTCGCGGTGGAAACGATCATTGACGAAAAAGTTGTGCGCGAGCTGATTCCGCAACTCAAGGCCGCTGGCGCGGAAGGCATCATCGAGTATCCGCTGAACAAGGTGGTTTATTAAAACATTTTATGGATTGCCAATGAAAATTACATTCATTTCATATTTAACGAACAGCAGGCGTAGAATAGTGTTTGGCACGCTTGTCCTGCTATTGGGAATGTTAATCACGGGAAAATTGTCCGCTCAACCAACTCAAACCCAAGGAGTGCTTAACGCGGAAGGTTTGGATATGCAAGGACCCACGCATCCAAGTCAGATTCAAATCGCGCACTTCGTGATCACAAAACAAATAACCGACGCCATTCAAGCCATCAACGATAAGGAGGCTGCCACAGGAATTTCAAGTGCCGCATGGATGGATAATTTTGGTGGGCAGTATCAAGACGATCTTTATTATCGTAAAGCTGAAACCTCAAAGATTCTGGGCATATTCAATGATCCAAGCACGCATGACATGGCTAAATGCTACGCAGCGTCCTATTTGGAAATGTTGCGCGCGCCCGAAGCAGCCGATAGCTTGGCCACAAATATCACAATTATTGTGCCAAGAGATGCACACCATTATGAAGGCTCTCCGTGTGGTTTTTTTGAGCCTATTAGCGCTGCGCTCGTCGCCATTGGCACGCCTTCAATTTCTGCCGTGATAAAGAATTTGGAAGAGAGCGACGATGCTAAAGTCAGGGAATCTTCTTTGAATGTCCTTATTAGTATAGAAGGCGACAAGGATGTTGTGCAATTAAGATTGCAAAAAGCTTTGGATGCTCAATCTGATGCAAAAAAAAAGGATAGGCTCAAGGCGGCAATAAAGTCTATTCCAGAGATTAAATTGCAACCCATCGTCGTTAATTGAAATTGAAAATTTGATTGGCGTTTTCCGCGCTGATTTGTTACATAATCTCACATCCAATTATGGGATCACTGAAAAAACGCCGTAAGGCAAAAATCAACAAGCATAAACGGCGCAAGAAGCTGCGCTTGAATCGTCA
>PLHK01000015.1 GCA_003139955.1 Limisphaerales bacterium | reverse complement strand
GCGGTCCAACTTGCTTATTTAATTCTCTTTCCAAAATGGGGTGAAATAGTTGTGAGAATTGCGTCGCAGTCCAAAAATCAAAGCCAACTCTGCGGATAAAGTTTGTCCCATCCTGCATTACCGGTTCAGAAAAATGGACGTAATCTGATGGGATGTAGAATCCGACACTGGTTCGATCTAGGTCCCGGAGTGTCCATGATGAACTAAGCCCTAAATCGTTCCCCGAGAGGAGCAAAACAGTAAGCAATGACAGTGGATTGGCAGGTCGCCAAAGAGCATCTGTGGGAATGTTTGAATTGAGAGATTGGAGATAACTGAAGATTCGCTTCGCATCTGCGTTCGAGTTAATGATGTTGCCTTTTCGTTCGGATAGGCTTCCATAGATAGCGCTTACAATTGGACAAAGGAGCTTCTCTTGATGATTCATCATGCAAGCCTTTGAAAAGAGATACAAGAAAGGAGCCTGTTCATCGGACACTGCGGCGAGAGCAGCCGAGTAAATAGCCGCGATCTTTGAGGCGACGCGAAATCTTTGCTGATTATCTTGTTTCCGCAGGCTAGGAACCAAAGTTTCAGCAATGATTTCCCAGCCGAGCCAACCGAGGATTTTTGTAATGCGAAGGGGCAAGTGAAACAGTTCCGTGTGTGGGTGGTAATTGCTGCATAATGGCTCTCTGCCCGCATCCAAATCTAATTCCAACTTTGACCAAAAGATGGTGTTGTTGTGGAGTATCTCCTCCAAAACGGTCAAAATGTGCTCCCTCACCGAATCATGGTGGGTGAGAGGAGCCAAAATTGTGGCGGATGCTGCGAGACACTGTGAGCTAATTAAGGGATCGATTGACGAATCAGCATTCTTTGCCAGGGCATTTGTGACTGTCTGTAGGAAAGGCATCGTTTCATCAGGCGCATTTAGTAGCTCCGGAAAAGTGGTTTTAAGAAATTGCGTGAAGTTTGTCGCGTTGAATCCATCGTTGATTACCTGAATCTGGGCAAAGAGGTCTGCTTGGTTGATTGAAAACTCATTGTTCGTAAAACTGTTATCCGCGTTGGTTTGGGGATTCAACTCAACAGTTCCATTGATACTGCCAAAACACGGATTTTTAGCGAAGGCCCCGTAGCCGTGCAGGTTAAGAGCCCATGTGATTGGTCTCTGTTTGGGATTGTTTTGTGTGACGATTCTCGATGTGTGCGATGCCACTTCAACGAGGTCCAGGAAAGCGCGTTTAGTCTGAATTTGGTGTTTTCCGTCAAGACATTTGAGGATTTCGGTCGTCAGATTACCTCCATTTTCTGTTTCACTTGCCAGTTCCCAGGCTGTGCAAGCGGCCAGAAATGTTACGCGGGTTGAGTCGGCAGAACCGACAAGGTCAGGTTTTATTAGGTGGTGAAGATCAAAACTAGACCCTCCGGACTGGCACGCATCAATGACAATGTTGACTTGCCTCGGGACCCGTTCGTTGATTATCCCAAAAAGATCTCCAATGGGGAAAGCTGTAGTTGATGCAGATTCTGAATCTGAATCCCGCAAGAATAGATAATAGCTGCTGCCCTTGACACCCGAGTGCCCGGCAAAGAAGAAAGTGAAAACGTCGACTTGTGGGGTCTGCGAGAATACCTGTTTGAAGCACTCGCGAAGCGCTAAGATTCTGGGTGATCGCAAAATCCGAGAGCGAGTTGAGTCATACATGGCACCTGGACCTGTTAGCTTCTCAAAGATAGCATCTCCATCGCGTTCTGCCTCGTTCAGAGAGGTGAGGTTGTCATAGCGGTTACAGCCCACTGAAATCAAGATGTTCATTCGGTTGAATCGAATCTAGCCAGCCTAGTTTCTTCAATTTGTCTTGCTTCAGCTACTTTTGTGGCCAAGAGGGCAGCTAGTTTGGTTTTGAATTCCTGCGGAGCGTTTTCCAGATCTAATTGTAGCTTTTCCTGGTGATGTGGCGGGATATTAAATAGCGAGGGCCAATTTAGTTCTCCGATTCTTGAGATGCTGAAATGGCACTTCGATAAAACATCAAAGTATTGTTCGATTGAAATTCCGGATGGTGGGATCTCAAACGTCAATCCGCACTGCTCTGCGTTCTCCTTCATTTTCTCGTAGATGGAAGAATTCATCTGATTTCCCATGTCGCAGCATAGCGAATTTATGGACTCCTGAATCAAGTCAGATTGTTGTTGCGTGACTTTTTGCTTTTTGATGCTGATTCCAGCGCTTTTGCGTTGCATTTCTCCTGTAACTTCCCGTGCCTTTCCATCTTCATCATATAAAAGCCAATTCCAAATGATGCCATGGTCAAACTGGAAGTAGTTCTCTTGTGGCACATTCGCAACTGTTGCTTCTGCTATCTTTCGCACAACTTCCGCAGCGACCTCACTTTCAACGAGACTGGAAATATGAGGCGTCGCAAACGGGATTCCTGACTTTGGCCAATTTGATGGAGGCATAGAAAACTATTTTTTGCCAGTCGCGGCGAAGCGCTGAAAACTTCGTTCAAGCAGTTTCTTCTGACTTCCCATGTCGGCGAGTGTGCGCGGGAAAAATGGCAGAGTCAATTCTGCGTTAATCGGCTTCCATGGTGGAGGTGTGACTCGGCAAGGCTGCGGTTCGGCGAACGGGAAAGTGAAGCGGAGGCGGAGAGACGGAGGGAACGGAGCCGCAGCGAAACGACCGTCGCGGAACCGCAGGCGGAAGCCCGCCGATCATTCGGCAGTTGAAATGCAGCTCGTGACGGGCGCGCTTTTTTGCGGAACGGAACCGGCGCGGTCGTGAGGGGATTTGGCCGAACAGCGGCCGGTGAAGTGGAGCAGGAAAGCGCGTTGGTCACGGCGAATCGGAGTTATTTGCCAATCAGGTGTCTGGCTTCATCCATGAGCGAATGCTCAAAGGCACTGGCATAAGAGTCGAGCGTGGCCGCCTTGAGGCGCAGTTGCCGACCGGTCTTCCGCCAGCCAGCAACGACAGTGAACACTTCCCGAAGAATTTTCTTCGACTCGGCAGCCTTGAGACCAAAACGGGTGGCGGCTGCCAGCGCACCGGCGATGGTCGGTTCTTCCTGGCTCTCGGTGATGGCGGTCTTGCTCACGCGGGCACGATCCATTTCCGGCACCGGGTTGAGGTCGTAGGCCGGCGAGAGCGACCAGCGTCCCGGTTCGTGCATGAGGAAACCATGATTGCGCAGATGGTCGTCGTAGTTGCTGGCGAGCAGCGAGAAGACAAGGCGACGCCACAATTCGTGGAGGTCGCCGGCAACATCGTTCCCGAATTGGCGGATGCCATCAGCCAACATCGTGTAGGCACCAAGCTCGCCTTGGGGCAGACCCAACAAGCTGGCCGCAGAGATGAACGGGATGCGAGTTTTTCCCGCGCGATCAAATCGGGTGATGATGGCGATGCTTTGGCTGCCCACCGACACGAGCCGATGTTCCGCGACTTGGATTCCAGCTTGCTCTGCCAGCGTGAGGGCTAGGATTTCACCCGCCGCGATGTCGCGTGTGTCATCGGGTTTGGGGAACTTTGCGATGGCGAGCCGGTCATCGGCCAGGGCGACGGCTGATTTAGGCCGGGCACCGCCGAGTGGCGAACCCGCGCCGAGCAGGAAACGTAAATCCTGTGCGGTTTCCGTCTCACTGTGAATCGCGTCCGTGGCACGCAAAAGGGCGTTGAGTTGAACCACCGGCGGGAGTTTTCCGCTGGTGGCCGCGAGAAATGGACCACCGGCATCAGGGCGGAAGCGCAGCGCCCCGATGCGCGACGCATCGTCCAGCGCCAGCACATAATCAATATCGTGATACGGCTTTTGTGCGAGAACTTTTTTACGGACGGCCCGCTCAATCAAGACGCGACCCCAACGGTCAGGCCCGCAATCCTGTATCGCCCCGAAAAGCGTTGTCTCATGATGCGCGCCACGTTGCAAGGGGAGCGAGGTGGGATCAATCGCGAAGGCGGCGCCACGCTGAAGCCATTCGGCGTCATACTCGAAAGAAACGGATGATCCGCGTTCAGCGGCATGAAGCCGTCCCACCAAGCGGGTTTCTCCCTGCCAATCAATGTGGACTTCCATGCTCATGATTTGGCGCGGTGAATTCGTTGCGGCAGGCGGCGTTCATCCAGACTCAAGCCAAGGCCGTCGCTGGCGGGCGCGGCCAGATTTGCGATCCGCTCGTGAAGATTAAGAATGAAAGCGGCCGTAACCAAGGTTCCGAGCGCGACGGTCGGGTCGCCACGTTCAAGCCGCCACAGCGTATCACGGCTGACAAAGAGACGCGCGGCCATGTCACTCGTGGCGATGCCGCGCTTGCGCCGCGCGAGCGCGAGGTCACGCCCCAACTTGCGAAGCGCACGTTCGGCGGGCAGCGGCATGGATGTTATTGGTTGCGACATGAGATTAATGTCTGCCATAACGGTCACAAAGTCAATAATTGTCTGATTTGCCAGACCATAGTTTTTTGCCTGAAAGTTTAAACCCGCATTGCAGTGGTTAAGCATTCTTTTGACCGATGGGCGGCAACGGCCAACAGATCAGCGCGCCGGAGACGGAAGCTGCCTGGCAATACTTCGACTTTTTGCAGTATGCCTGCGTTAATCATTCGCCAGAGAGTCGCGCGGCTGACGCCAAGCAGTTTTGCGGAAGCCGACATTCCCATCAGTAAAGGACCAGTCATGGTCGCGGTATTATCAAAAATTACAGACTCAAGTATTCTGTCAATGAACTCCAATTGCCCTGGGGATGCCGATAATAGTCGCTTGAGTCTTTCTTCTGTATTCATGCGTTCACCTCTAATTGACCGTTCATTATTTGAAAATGTCAGGCAGCTTATTTGCCGCCTGCCGGAGTGTGTCAGTGGGAATGACCAAAAAGATTTTTGCCTTCATAGCGTGTCAGCACCGTTTTGGCTGCTGGCAAGCTTTCATAAACTGCTGGCTCGAAGACCCGAAGCGTCTCAAGGCCAATCAAATCAACAGGATCAACTTCGAAGCTGGTTTTGTTCTGATGTTGGCGGACGTGAAAAGCAAAGGATGCCAAGAAGCGATAAACGTGTCGTAGGTTTTTGAAATAGGGTGCGATTCCATCGGCATACAAATTTGTCCACCTATGCTTCCCCAGTCAACGCGGATTGAT
>PLHK01000044.1:18354-21397 GCA_003139955.1 Limisphaerales bacterium | reverse complement strand
CTCGATTTCGGCATCACCGGCAAGGACTGGATCCTCGAATCCGGCCACAAGGTCGAGGTCCTCTGCGACCTCGCCTACAGCAAGGCGACCAGCCTGCCCGCGCGCTGGGTCGTCGCGGTGCCGGAAAACTCGCCGATGAAGACGATTCGCGACCTCCAGGGCAAGCGCATCGCCACGGAGGTGGTCAATCTCACCAAAAAATATCTTAAGAAGCATGGTGTGAAGGCCGAGGTGGAGTTTTCCTGGGGGGCCACGGAGGTGAAGGCGCACGAGCTGGTGGACGCGATTGTGGAGGTGACGGAGACGGGTTCTTCGTTGCGGGCGAACAAGCTGCGGATTGTGGATGAGCTGCTGAGTTCCACGCCGCGGCTGGTGGCGAATCACACGGCCTGGAAGGATGATTGGAAGCGCACAAAGATCGAGACGATGGCGATGCTGCTGAAGGGGGCGCTGGAGGCGGAGACGAAGGTGGGCTTGAAAATGAACATCGCGGAGAAGAATCTGGAATCGCTGCTGAAGAATCTGCCGGCGCTGCGGAACCCGACGATTGCGGCGCTAAGCCTGAAGGGCTGGGTGGCGGTGGAGACGATCATTGACGAGCATGTGGTGCGCGAGTTGATCCCGCAGCTCAAGGCGGCCGGGGCGGAGGGGATCATTGAATATCCTTTGAACAAGGTGGTTTACTGAACCGGTTTGAATTATAATGAAATCCGGGCGCAGGCGCTTTGAGAGACTTGCTACGGAGAAAGAATCGGCCGTGCCAACGCCGCTGGTTATCGCCGCGCTTGCGTGATTTTGATTGAGTGGTAAACTGCCAGCATGAGTTACAAAACGCTGGAAGTGGAACTCGAAAATGGGGTGGTGCATCCGGCTGGTTCTGAAACGCTGCCGGCCAAGGCCCATGCATTGCTAACGATTCTGGCTGCGGCTCCGGCTTTCGCGGCAGAAACCCCGTTTGGCTCGCTCGCAGAGCTGGGGCAGGAGTTCTGCGGCATCGGCAATGGCGCCCACACAGATCTTTCCACTAACAAACGGCATCTGGACGACTTGGGCAAATGAGACGGGTTATTCTCGACACCGGCCCGCTCGTGGCGTGGCTTTGTCCGAGGGATGAGCATCATGCCTGGGTGCGGGAGGCTTTCCGGGAGGTGGCTCCCGGTTCGATTGTTTGCGAAGCGGTTTTGACCGAGGCGTGTCACCTCGCCGCCAAAGAAGCGTTGAGTCGCGGGCGAGTTCTGGAATTCATCCGGCGTTTGCGTTTGCAGGTGGTTCCTCTTGGGAGCGAGCTGGAAACCATCAGCCACCTGCTCAACCGCTACGCCGACACCCCGATGGATTTTGCCGATGCCTGCGTGGTGCGGCTGGCTGAGATGTTTCCTGACACCACGGTTTGCACCACCGACAGCCATTTTCAATTCTTTCGCAAACGTCAGCGCGACGTCATCCCGCTGCTCGCTCCCTCCACTGCTTGATGCCGCCCGAACCCCCGGGCGGGGACGGCTGCACCACATAAATGCAGTCGTTTTGCCTCCGGCGGGAAGGCCGGGTTTGCCGGAGCGGGCCGTTTGGTTGCAAATTTTGATTGGCAAAGGGCCGGTTCTCGGCTATTTCATACGACACATGGGTTCACTGAAAAAACGCCGCAAGGCAAAGATTAATAAACATAAACGGCGTAAGAAGCTGCGCTTGAATCGTCACAAGAAGCGCACCTGGCAGAAGTAATTCTGTCACGCCATGTGATTTCACAGCCGTTCGCGGCGGTTGCCCGGCAGCCAGCGCGAACGGTCTTTTTTTGCCATGAAACATCGGTTTCAAAAACATTACACGCGCGCCGAAGCGGAGGCGTTGCTGCCGCAGTTGCGCGCGTGGCTGGCGGAACTCAACCGCCTGCGCGAGGATGAACAGCGCCATGAAAAACGACTTGGCGGCCTGAACATCGAAGGTCAGGACACCGGCGGCGAAACGGTGAACAGTTGGATCCGCGCGCTGGCGGGGATGCAGGAAATTCTGGCGGAATTTCAGCGGCGCGAAATTTTCATCAAGGACTTGTCGCGCGGGCTGGTGGATTTCCCGGCGCTCATTGGCGGCAAGGAAGTTTTTCTCTGCTGGGAAGCGGACGAGGACAAGATCGAATTCTGGCACGACCTTGAAACCGGCTACGACGGGCGCGAGCGGCTCGGTTGAAAATCATTTCTGCACGCGGCCCGTGCGCTGCGCGTCCGCGCGCCACAGCGGCCAGGAACTTCTTACCGGCGCGGCGGCGTTCGTCAGCGGTTGAAAGGCAAAAATCCGATGCTCGTCTGTGACGTAAATCACGCCCGCCGGACTGACATCCGGTGAACCGCAAAAACCATAGCCCGACGGCAAATCCCAAAGTGTGTTGGCGGCGGTGGATAACATTCCGGAGCGCGACCAGCGGGTGACGACGAGAATTTGGTCGTCTGCCAAAGCTGCGGGTGAGGTGGAAATTGGATTGGCATTGTCATAATGCCAGCGCACCTTGCCGTCGGGACTTAACGAAAATTGTTCGGTGTTGACGGCGAAATAGAGATTGCCGTTCGCATCCAAAACCGGCGACGAACTGGTGTAGCCGCCAGTGTGCAACCGCCAGCGTTTCGTGCCGTCGGGATTCAGCGCGTAAACATTTCCGTCGGTCGAGCTGATGTAAATCGTGCCGTCCGCGCCGATGGCGGGCGACGCGATGATTTCCCCGCCGGTGGCGAATTTCCATTTCAACTTTCCGTCTGGCGTGAGCGCGTAAAAATTCCGGTCGTGCGAGCCGAAATAAATCGTGCCGTCCGCGCCGATGGCGGGCGACGAATCCACGATGCCGCCGGTGGCGAACGACCATTTCAATTGTCCGCCGGGATTCAGCGCGTAAAAATTCGTGTCCCAAGAGCCGAAATAAATCGTGCCGTCCGCGCCGATGGCGGGCGACGAATCCAACCACGCGCCGGTGGCGAACGACCATTTTAATTTTCCGGAGGAATTGAGCGCGTAAAATTTCCGGTCGCGCGAGCCGAAACAGATTGTTCCATCCGCC
>PLHK01000044.1:0-18314 GCA_003139955.1 Limisphaerales bacterium | reverse complement strand
GCATCTTGCGCGGCGGCGGTGAGCACGAGGCAGAACGTCAGGGGCAGAAACAACCATGCTTTCATCGCCGCCAGTAAAACTTCAAAGCCGCCGGACTGCAAATGCAAATGCCAGTTCACCTCCGGATAAAAATAATTAAATTTTCAACCGGCTTGTCAGTGCCGCGCCGAGGGATTATCTTTCGCGGCCTATGGAAAAAGTGGTCATCATCGGTTCCGGCCCGGCGGGTTGGACGGCGGCGCTCTACACGGCGCGCGCGCAGCTTGCGCCGCTCGTGCTGACGGGCAAACAGCCCGGCGGTCTGCTCACGACGACGAGCATCGTGGAAAATTTCCCCGGCTTTCCCGAAGGCGTGGACGGCTACGAATTGATGACGCGGATGCAAAAGCAAGCGGAGCGTTTCGGCGCGAAGACAAGTTTTGGCGTCGTCGAGTCTGTGGATTTTTCGCAGCGGCCATTTCAATTGATCGTGGACGGCGAAAAAGTTGTCGCGGAAACCGTCATCATCGCCACCGGCGCGAGCCACAAGCATCTCGGCGTGCCGGGTGAACATATTTTGGAGACCAAGGGCGTGACTTACTGCGCCACTTGCGACGGCGCGCTGCCCGCGTTCCGCAACCAGCCGCTCGTCGTCGTGGGCGGCGGCGATTCCGCGTGCGAAGAGGCGCAATACCTGACGCGCTTCGGCTCACTGGTTTATCTCGTGCATCGCCGCGATAGTTTGCGCGCGTCCAAAATCATGGCCGACCGCACGCTGGCGAATCTAAAAATCAAACCGATTTGGGATTCCGCCGTCACGGAAATTCTCGACGTGAAACAGGACAGCGTGACCGGCGTGAAATTAAAAAATCTCAAGACGGGCGAAGAAAGTTTGCTGCCGGTCGCGGGCGTGTTCATCGCCATCGGCCATGTGCCAAACACGGATTTGTTCAAGGATAAAATAAATTTGGACGAGAACGGCTTCATCGTTCCGCAAGCCGGCACGATGACGAACATCCCCGGCGTATTTGTGGCGGGCGACTGCGCCGACCATGTTTATCGGCAGGCCATCACGGCGGCGGGCGCGGGTTGCGCGGCGGCGATTGACGCGGAGCGATTCCTCGCGGCGGAAAACCAGTGAGGAGTTTTAGAATTACTGAATCGTGTAAAAGGACTGTGGGAGGCTGCTGTCCTTCAGTTTTTCGTGAATTTGCGCATATCTACCAAACGAGTCGGAGTGGTTGACATGGGCGTAGAACAATATTCTTCCAAATGGACTCCCGATTAAATCCCTCGTCAACAGCCAGGTGTCTTTAAGGCGCACAAATATGGTTTGTTGAAAGATCATGGAACCGTTGGTTGGATCGGTGCTGTTTTCCATACGCCAGAACACCAAAACATATTCTTTGTGATCCAGTGCGGTTTTAGCTGTCAGCAATATCATCGTATGGGTGGTGGCTAAAGTTCCCGTCATGGGTGTGAGTGTCGTGTCAGATATGTTTTTTTGAGCAGGTAGAGACTCGTAAATATTTTTCAAGCGTTTCACTTCCGCAGCATCAGAAAACTTTAGAATGGTCGCATGGTCACCAATGTAATTTGCTCTCTGATAAGAATGGAATGCCGAAATCGGATCGCCGAAATCCATAGTCACCGGATCCCGAACGTCAAAAGTCACCGGAACTTTAAGTGTGTCGGCTTGATAATAATTCGTCCAGTCCTGCCAAGTTTTGAGTGATCCGACATCGTTTTTAACTTTGAATTCTTCTTTTCTTGAGGTGATAAATTCAGTTGAAAATCCTTTTGTCTGGAGTTGGTTTAGTTCGAATGACTGGTTTGCGGTGAGTTTTACCGTTGATTCATACGGGCCGTAGGGCTGCAAGGTTAGGTTTAATGGTTGCGCCTGCGCCGGCGAGGAAAAGTTCAAAGACACAAAGGCATTCAGCCAAACGACCAACGCCGTGAATAGCGGTTTTGTTTTCATGGAATGTGCCCATGGTTTAATCGGAAAAGAGGTTTTGTCCAGACCAAATCAGTTTCGCTGTTAAATCAAGCGTAGCAGGCAAGCCAGCAAAATCTGGTGAGATTTTGCCAAGACTCGGCGGGAATTATTCATTGACGCTCGCGCGTTCCCGGATAAAATCCCGTATCGGTCAAAGGAAGAAGGAAATTCACTCCACCACAAAAATTAAACTAAAATTATTATGGCAGTCAAAGTTGCGATCAATGGATTCGGCCGCATCGGCCGGATGGTGTTTCAGGCGCTGTGCGATCAAGGTTTGCTCGGCAAGACGATTGATGTCGTCGCCGTCGTGGACGTGTCCACGGACGCGGATTATTTCGCCTACCAGATGAAATACGATTCCATCCACGGCAAGTTCAAGCACACCGTGACGACGGAAAAAAGCAATCCCGCGCTTGAAGAACCCGACGTCATCGTCGTCAACGGCCACAAGGTCAAGTGCGTCGGCGCGGTGAAAGACCTCGCCACGCTGCCGTGGAAGGCGCTCGGCGTGGACATCGTCATCGAATCCACCGGACTTTTTACTGACAGCGAGAAGGCCAAAGCGCACATCACCGCTGGCGCGAAGAAAGTCATCATCTCCGCGCCCGGAAAAGGCGAGGTCAAAACCATCGTCATGGGCGTCAACGAAGGCGAATACGACGCTGCCAAGCACAACATAGTTTCCAACGCGAGCTGCACCACGAATTGCCTCGCGCCCGTTGTCCACGTTCTGCTCAAGGACGGTTTCGGCATCGAGACCGGCTTGATGACGACGATTCACGCAATGACGGCCACGCAGAAAACCGTTGACGGCCCATCGAAGAAAGACTGGCGTGGAGGCCGTGCGGCGAGCATCAACATCATTCCCTCCACCACCGGCGCAGCCAAGGCCGTTGGCGAAGTGCTGCCCGCCACCAAGGGCAAGCTCACCGGCATGTCGTTTCGTGTGCCGACGGCGGATGTATCCGTCGTTGACCTGACTGTCCGCACGGTCAAAGACACGAGCATCGAGGAGATTGACGCCGCGTTGAAGAAAGCCAGCGAGACCTATCTCAAGGGTATTCTCGGCGTGACCGACGAGGAACTCGTCTCCACCGATTTCATCCACGACCCCCGCAGTTCCATCTACGACAGCCTCGCGACCTTGCAGAATAATTTGAAGGGCGAGAAACGCTTCTTCAAGATCGTGAGCTGGTATGACAACGAATGGGGTTACAGCAACCGCGTCGTTGACCTCGTGAAATACATCACGGCGAAGGGAATTTAATTTTCCCGAAAAAATTCAAAACGGCGAACTGGCAACAGTTCGCCGTTTTCTAATTTCAGGGATTTCTTATCATGAAAACTCCTGTTTCATCCAACGAAAACCAAACTTGCATTCCGTCCGCCCATAAATCGCAACGGTCGAATTTACCATCCTCGTTAAAACTTATAATTTGAGGCCGACTTTTGTTTTTATACATTTGATACCACCTTAACTTGCCATTTTCATAAAAATTGGCGCTTGATTGGAGCGTTCTCTGAACAGATGTTGAATTTGGAAATTCGTCAATTTGTTGAACGAAAAAATTCGTGTTTCTAGAAATGCAATAATCAAATCCCATCATTGAATTATGGGGATTGGGAACAAAGGCCATTCGATTGCCTTTGAAGGTAACTAGCGTCTGTATATTTGAATCGGTCAAGTGACGGGCAAATTCATTCAGATTTGAAATGGTTTGTTGTGAAAAATTTTCAAACGCGAAAATAACATCTGCATTTGTGGCGAATGTGAAAGTCATTGGAGAACTAGGGCCCGTTTGATGGCCAAATTTTAATATCGCTGGCTGACTCGCAAGCTTGTCCGCAATCATGGCAAGCTGATTTGTATCCATAGACAATTCCAAAACATCAGCACAATGTTTTAGAATTGCTTGCTTCGTTTGTAAACTTTCAGGCCAAGGTTTCGATTGAAATGTGTGATGAAGAAACCAAAACAGAACTGCAATAACCAATATAATTATAAGCAGAAGAACTTTTACGATTTTCATAAATGTTTTCAAACCCGGGGCAATCCCTTTATTTAACTGACTGCGGCGTTTCCTTAATCACTTTTTCTGCTCCAGCTTTTCCAGTTTGGAGGTGATGGTGGTCTGGTTGGGAATTGCTCCGCAAAATTAATGGGTTCGTTGCGCCGGTTTATGAGAAAAAGCGAAGATGAAGAACAACATTGCCAGCAGTAACGTCGCCGATGCCGAGTAACGGCTTAACGCCAGCCCGCCGTGATTCGTGGGCTTGTCCAGAAAGTCACCCACCACCGCCCCGAGCGGCCGCGTCAGGATGAATGCCGCCCAGAACAGGAACGTATGAGAAATTTTCGTCCAGTAATACGCCGCCGCCAGCAGCGCGAGCAGCGTGCCGAACACAATGATGCCGCCGCCATAGCCCATGCCGGCGGTGTCCGCCGTCCAGTCGCCCAAGGCCGTGCCGAGGGTTTGCGAGAACATGATGGTCACCCAATAAAATCCTTCGGACTTCGGCGAACTCACGGTGTCCACCGCCACCGAACCCAGTGTGCGATGCCAGATGAATAGTGATGCCAGCAACAGGGTGAGCAAGATCGCTGTGCCGCCCGCATAGCCGATGCCGAGCGAGCGGTCGGCGAAATCGGCGAGCGTGGTTCCCACCGTGGTCGTGGCGATGATGGTGATCCAATAGATGACCGGATGAAATTTTTTGGCGGAAATCTGCACGCCGACGGCGACGAGAAAGATGACGGCAAAAATGCCGGTGCCGACGAGGTAGCCAAGATTCATGGACATGGAAACGGCATCGCCGCCGGTTTCGCCCAGCGTGGTCGCCAGAATTTTCAGGATCCAAAAAATTAAGGTGACTTCGGGAACTTTGCTCAAGGTGTCCGACTTGGTCATGCTCAATGATTAACCAATCGCACCGCCGGGACAAAGTTTATTCATTTCACCGTCTGCGGCGTTTCTTGGATCACTTTTTTCTTTTCCAGCTTTTCCAGCTTCGGCGCGATGACGACCTGGCAATAGCCCGCGCTGGAATTATTGTCGTAGTATTGCTGGTGATAATCCTCGGCCTTGTAAAATTTCTTGAGCGGCACGATTTCCGTCACGATGGGATTCCGAAAATTTTCCTGCGCGGCGAGTTTGGATTTTTCCGCTTCGAGTTTTTGCTTTTCACTTCGATACAAAATGATGGAGCGATACGACGTGCCTTCGTCCGCGCCCTGACGGTTCAAGGTGGTCGGGTCGTGCGCCTGCCAGAACACTTCCAGCAGCTTGTCGTAGGAAATCTTTGCGGGATCAAATTCGATCTCCGTCACCTCCGCGTGGCCGGTCGTCTCGGTGCAGACATCCTGATACGTCGGATTTTCCGTGGTGCCGCCGGCAAATCCGCTCGTGACGGAAATGACGCCGGGCAGCCGTTCAAAAACCGCTTCCACGCACCAGAAGCAGCCGCCGCCGAGATCGGCGATTTCAGTTTTATTTGTGTTCATAGCATTGGTGGACTGCGCGTCGGCGGCGAGGTTGATCGCGCCCGCCGCCAGCAAGGTGAAGAGAAAATGTTTGATCATCGCAGTTTTTGACCGTCGCGTGACGGCATCATTCAATGTTAAATCCGGGCGAAATGTTCACTCGCGGATGATGGCTGTCAAATCCCAGTTCGTCGACTTCACCATGTCGAGGCCGCGCACGGAAATCAATAGGCCATTCGTGTCCGGCAATTGCGCGAGATTTTTCGTGGGCAGCACGAGGATGAATGGCGGCGCGTTGGTCAGGAAATTTTTCGCCGCCTTCACGTCGCCGAGCATGATATCATTTGTGGCGACCTTGCGAAATTCCCAGACGAGGCTTGATTCCGTGTAGCCGAAGCAGCCGATTTTGGTTTGCGGCTGAACGTAGGATTGCGTCGCCAACCAGAGTTTTTTCGTGAGAAAATGATTTCGCGCGATGGGAAAACCGACGAACGTCAGCAATAAAATAAAAACCGTCATTGCCACGATGCGTTTGCTGAACCACGCCAAAGCATTGCCTTCCTTGGCGATTTGCCGCGCCAGCCACAGCGCGATCAATGGAAACGCAGGCATCGTGTAATGTGGTAATTTCGTCCGCACGAGTGAAAACACGCCGAAGACCAGCGCGGCCTGCACGAGCAAATACCAGCCAATGTCATCGCGCTGGCGTTCCGGCCACCAGCGGCGCAGCGCAGATGGCACGCGCGTGGCCCACGGAAAGAAACTCACAAAGAACGTCGCGAAATACAGCGGCATCAGTGCGAGAAAACCGAGCGTGCCTTTCAGCCCGTGGCTATCAATCACGCCGACGGAGCGATTGAGGACGTGCTCGCCGAGGCCGACTTTGACGAACGCATTATTCGTCTGCGCCATCGCCGGCAGACCCCACAACGCCACGATTGCCACGGTGAAGATGCAGCCAAGGCCGGTTTCAATCAGCGGCAAACGGAAGGAATTTTTCCGCAACGCGCGGACCAGCAGAATTCCGCCGAGCGGCAGCCACGCAATCGGGCCTTTTGCCAAAAAACCTAACGCGAGCGCGACGTAAAAAATCCACCACCAAAATGTTCGGCGTGTTTGTTCGGGCCGCGTCAGTTCCCAGCCGCTCCACGCGGCCAGCGCGCAGAAAAAAACCAGCGCCATGTCCGCTGTCGCGACGCGCCCGATGATGGCGACGTGCAGGCCGGCCACGAACATCGCGCCCGCGATCAAGGCGGTTTTGTTGTCGCCGGTGATTTTTTTGCCCCAGCGCACGAGCAGCAGCGCGGTGGCCGTCGTGAACAGCGCGGATGGCAGGCGCGCGCCGAATTCATTGTCGCCACAAACTTCGTAGCTGGCGATCTGGCACCAGTAAATCAACGCCGGTTTGTCGAGCCGCCACGCGCCGTTGAACCACGGCACGACGTAATCGCCGCGCTGCCGCATTTCGCGCGAAGCTTCGCCAAAACGCGCCTCGTCGCGGTCGGTGAGCGGCAGAATCCAGTTGCCCGCGAGCAGCAGCGCGAGGCTGAAAAGCACGATGGCGCGCTGCGGGCGCGCGGCAATTTTTTCAAGCCAGTTGGGTGCGGATGTGGCGGCGGGATTCATTTCAGAAATTCGCCGGACACTAGCGATTTGGATTTTTATTTGCAAGCGCAACGCATACATTCGCGGCGTGTCCGTCATCCGCCATCCACGCTGGCGCGCGCTGCTCTGGCTGCTGGCTGCAGCCGCCGTCATCGCGCTCGCGTGGCCGTTCGACAACCGCGTGGACGCCGCGCTGACCGCGCCGCCGCGCACGGATTTGCACCGGCTCGCGTGGTGGTGTTCCAAGCTTGGCGAAGGCTGGGTGGCGGCGGTTTGGGGAATCGGTCTCGCCATTCTTTTTCTACTCGTCAATCGTCCGACACTCGCGGCCAAAATCTTTTTCGTCGCGCTGACTTCCGAACTGACCGGTCTGGCGGCGACAATTTTAAGAATTTTGTTTGGCCGGACGCGCCCGAGCAATCATGACGTGCCGCAGGGGTTTTACGGCGTGTGGCACGACGGCCATTGGATCATCGGCCAGTTCAAGTTCAGTGCCTTTCCGTCCGGCCACGCGGCGGCGGCGGTGGGATTGGCGACGGCGGCGTGGCTGTTCCATCGTGGTTGGGGCGTGGTCACGGCGCTTTATGCGCTGGCGGTGATGTGGTCGCGCATCGCGCTGGAATGCCATCATCTGTCCGACGTGGTGGCGTCAACCGTGCTGGCGATTCCGCTGGCGCTGCTATTGGAAAAAGTTTTGTTCCCGTCGGTGGAATTTCAATTCGGCAACCTGCACCGCGCGCTGCGGAGAAAATAAATTCCATTTTCCCGCCGCCGAAAACTCACGGCTCATACAGGAAATACATCAGGCCGGTCTGGAGTTTTGGCGCCTCGACGCCGAGGTCAAGTTTGATGTCGTGCGCCTGGCTGCTCTGGCCGAACATCGAGAGAAAATTCGAGAGGTCGTAATGCTCGCGGTATTCGACGAGGTTGGCGTCCTTGATGCCCGCGATCTGCAGCGCGCGATCTACGGCGTCGTCGAAATCGCCGAGTTCGTCCACGAGGCCGAGGTCGAGCGCCTGCGAACCGGAAACCACGCGCCCATCGGCGTAATTCATCCAGCCGTCCGCGAGCGCTGCGCCTTCTTTTTTGTTCAGTTCGTGCGCCGCGCTGCGGCCTTCGGCGACGACGTTGGTGAATTTGCCATAGGTCTCGTCAATCAAGTCCTGCACCATCGCGTGTTCTTCCGGCGGGATTTCGGACGGCTCGCGTTCGCCGCTCAACATATCCTTGAACTTGCCGCTCTTGAACGTCATCGGCATGACGCCGACCTTGTCCATCAGGCCGCGATAATTCCAGCCGTGCATGATCACGCCGATGCTGCCGGTGATGGTGAGTTCGTTGGCCTCAATCCAGCGGCAACCGGATGAAATATAATAACCGCCGGACGCTGCGAGGCTGCCCATGGAGCAGATCACCGGTTTGCCTTTGCGACCGGGCTTGCCGTTTTCATCCGGCTCATCAGTTTCGAAATCGCAAATGGCCTTGTAAATGTCATCGGACGCCATGACTTCGCCGCCGGGGGAATCCACTTTGAGGATGACCGCCTTGACGTGTTTGTCATCCGCCGCGCGGTCGAGCTGCGCCTCGATGAGATCTACCATGCTGTTGCCGTTGTCGTCATAATCGTGGCCGGAGATGATTCCGTCCACGTTGATGACGGCGATTTTATTTTGCGAATCATTGTCTTCCAAAAGGCATTCCTCCAACTTCGGCCCGACCTCGCGGGCACTGGCGGTTTTGAAGTTGTGGTCAAAACTCAACGTGTGCGCGACGAACTGCCCCACGATGACCAGTCCGGCAAATCCCAGCAGCACGGCCAGGATGATGGAAGTGATCATCCAGCCCCGGCTTTTGCGCGGCGCGGGTGGCGGTGTGATGACGGGCGGTGACAACGGCGGTGGCGTGGCATCCATAATTGCGCGCAAGTTAATGCAAAACGCACCGGGCGGCAAGGCGGTTGCGGCGCGTTTTTATTTTTCATTTTGTCGCGCGAAGGACGCGAAGGCGGCGAAGGAAATTTGCAGTCTATCTACATAGGCGGCAAAACCATCATAACTCAAGGTGTCTTAATCCGCTCAATCTTTCCGTCTGCATCGCTCACTCGCAAAACTAACTGCGCTGGGTGAGTAGAATGGACAAAGATATGGCCATCAGCGTTGGTTGTGGTGGATGAAATCCAAGTCCCTGTCTCAATCTTCAAAATCTCCCAAACTCCGTCCGCGAACTGACATGAAAAATTCTGAACGCCAGACAACTCTCGGCCAGCAATCTCGGCAACCTGACTTTCGGACATGTGTCGCCCCGGCAGAACGGCCTGCTTGTCATCTGCCGATGTTCTAAAGTGTGGGGTCACATCCATGCTTATATCTCCGATAGTCATAACTACACGTCGGTCAGGCTCAGTCTGAATTCTTGGCGAACTCAACAATCTGCCATCCTGCGTAAGTTTCAAACTCATCAATACGCTGCCATCTTTTTGAATCGCGGGCATAATCGTGCAAACTCTTCCGCCGCCCAAATCACGCTGAATCTGAACACCGTCTGAAACCTCCACAACGCCTAAATCCCAATCGTTCTGTTTGGCTGCCGTGGCCGACGAGTGCTTGGAGCAACCATCCAAAGCCAATGTCAGTAATGCTAAAATAATAAGTGATGTGTGGTTTTTCATGTTCCTATGTGGAACAACGAACTCACGATAAAGTTGCGCGCGATGCCGCCTGACATTGTATTAAGCCGCATTCCATTCACGCCCGCGCGCATGATTGATTTTCGCAATTTCAGCTTTCATCAAGCTTATGAAAGTTGACGGCAAATTTTTATCAAGGAAAAGCTATTTCAATTTCGTTCGCATGTAATGAAAAAGATATTGCTGGGCGTAACCGGCGTGCGGGCCGAAATGCGTGGCGGCGAAATGGCACAGGCGTTTTTCACTGGCGCGGCGGCGGGAAAAATAAAGTTCCTGCAACGCGCGCTCGATCCAGACATCCACCGGAAACGCGGCATCAAATCCGTAGCCGAACAGCAAAACGCAGTCGGCAATCTTCCCGCCGACGCCGCGCAAGGTCATCAGTTCGGCGCGCGCCGCGGCGTAGCCCAGCGCGCGGATTTTTTCCAAGTCAAAAGTGCCATCGGCAATCCGCCGCGCGGCATTTAGCAGGCTCGGCGCGCGGAAACCCATTTTGCAATCGCGCAATTCCGCTTCGGTCAAGGCGGCGAGGCGTTGCGACGTTGGAAAGGAATAAAACAATTCGTTGTTAATCGGTGGCTGCGGCGTCAGCCGCTCGCCAAAGCGTTCGCAGAGCAGGGCGACGATTTGGCGGATTTGGACAATCTGTTTGGTCGAAGACAGGATGAACGAAGCGAGACATTCCCACGGGTCTTGCCGGAGCAAGCGTAGTCCGCGACACGCGGCAACGGCACGCCGCATCGGCGCGTCATCAGGAAAAGTTTTCAGGACGGCGGCCAGATCCATTTCCGTCTGGAGAAATTCGCGGAGAAAATTCCAGTCGTCCACCGGCGCGGCGGTGGCGGCGTGGATGCCGTTTTCCGTCGGCGTGAGCCGGACAAATTTTTTGCCGACGACACCGTGCCAGGAATTTTTGATTTTTTGCCAGCGGAAAACTTGGCCAGAATCCAGCGTGGCAGCGAGGTTGTAATCGCGCACGGGCAGGAGAATTTCCGTCGCGGGCATTTTATTTCAGATGGTAGCAGCCGTAGATTTGCACGCGCTGAAAGACGCGGCCATCCATGAGTTTGATTTCGCGGATGCCGAGGTTGGTGACGGTCTCGAATTCGTTTTGCATGTTCCACGGCAGGCGGCGGAACCGGTAAAACTCACCGTCTTGGATGGGTTCGTGCTTGAGCCATTTCCAGACCCAGCCGGATTCGAGGGGGTAGTGATCGAGCCGGCGGACGTAAATGGCGTTCTGGCCGCGGCGATGGGCGCGGTAATCATATTCGTCCCATAAAAAAAACTGGCTGATGGCGTCAGCTGCATCCGTGCAATAAACCAGCGGGGTGTCGGTGAGCGCGGCGGCGCGGGCGGGCGGCGAATAAAATGTGAACAGCCCGGCGGTGCCGTAATGGTCGGCGATGATGAAGGCGTCGGGGTCGAACTTGACGCGTTCGGCCTCGACGAGGCTGGCAGTTTCCGGCCAGCCGCGCACGCGGTGCGACGGGTCTTTGTCGCCCGGCAGCTTGGCGATGATTTTGCCGAGCAAGTCACTGTCATAGATGACGGCGGACATCAGCAAGCCGAGCACCATGCCGGTGGCGAACCAAGGTTTGAGGTTCACGCGACGTTGCACGCAGAACAGCATCATGAGACAGGACAATGGCGGGACGGCGGGCGCGATCCAGTTCGGCAGCACGCGCGAGTGAAAGGTGTAAAGCCAGTAGCCGAAAAAAACCGGCGCGCCGAGGCAGAACAAAAAAAGTTGCAGCGGATTTTCCTTCCGCGTTTTCCAGAAGGCGAAACACGCCCACAATATGCCGAGGAAAAAAACCGGGTTCAACAAGCCGGCCTGCGCGCCGAAAAACTCAAAAAAATATTTCAGCGTCGGATGCCATTTCAGGTCAAGCCCGGCATTGCCGGCGACATGATGAACGGTGACCCAGCCGTGCTGAAAATTCCAAATGATGACGGGTAGCGTGCAAAAGCCGAGCACGCCGAGCGCGAGCCACGGGCCGGGTTTGCGCAGGTGGGCGCGCGCGGATGGTTGCAGCGCGAAATAAATGGCAAAACAAACGGGCAGAAAAATTGCGCTGTATTTGCAGAGGAAGCCGAGTCCCGTCGCGAGGCCGACGATGAGCCAGTCGCGCGTTCGGCCGGCCGGTTGCACCGCGCGCCAGCCGGCGATTACCGCCCACATCCAGCAGAGTACGAGTGGCGGATCAATCGTCATCAAAATCGAGCCGACGACGAGCAGCGGCGTGGCGAAGGTCAGCAGCAAAAACAGAAACGCCTTCCGCGCGCCGATTTCGCGCGCCATGAAATTAAAAATGAGCCAGCTTAAAATCGCGGCGAACACCGGCGAGAAAAAGCGCACGCCAAAATTGTTGTCGCCGAAAAGCGACGTGCCGAGCCATTGAATATAAGCGATGCCCGGCGGCTTGCTGAAATAGGAAAGCGCGAGATGTTTCGACCACAGCCATTGGTAGGCTTCGTCCTCGCTCAAGCCGATGAGGCCGCTGGCGATGTAAAGCCAGCGCGCGACGAGCGCGAGGACGATCACGAGAAAGCCGAGGCGGAGCCATTCGATTTCGGGGTTCGGATTTTGGATTTCGACTTGAGAAGATTCTGGTTTCTGGTTTCTGGCTTCTGGGTTCAAAAGCGAATGCATTTCTTCGTGCCATGCCGAAAAAATTTTTCTGCCGAAAAAATTCCACGTCAGCTGCGCCGCCATCAATAGTGCAATCGCATAGCCCGCGCCGAGAATTGCGCCCGCCAGCACATCGCTCGGATAATGCACGCCGTTATAGACGCGCGAAAAGGCGACGCTCGCGGCCAACGGAAAGAAAATCCATCCGCTGCGGCGGTAAAATAAAAACGCCAGCGTCGCCAGCGCGAAACAGTTGGCCGCGTGCGCGGACGGCATGCTGTTGTGGCTCGCCGTCGCGGGCAGCGTGCCGTCTGCCATCGGCGGGACGAAGCCTTTGCCAGTTTCGCCAAAGAGCCGCGCGTCGGCCAGCGTGACGAAAGGGCGCGGGCGCGCGACGGATTTTTTTATGGTGTCAATGATCAGTCCGTTGCCGACGGCGATGATGAGCACCATGAGCAGCGCGCACACCTTGAGCCGGCGCGAACCGAGAAAAAAAACCAACGGCAGCGCGATGATGACGGCGATGAGCCACGGCACGCCGCGTCCGCTCAAGACCGGCATGAGCCAGTCGAAAACTGGATTGGCCAGCGTGCTGTTGATGAAATGAAACAGCGCGGTGTCCATGGATTGCAGCCAGTGCATTGCGGAAAAGGTAGCGGGAAAATTAGCCGCCAAAAAGCGCAAAAGGCGCAAAAGAAAAACCGGTTTTTATTTTTGCGCTTCTTGCGGCAATTATTTCGGCTGGCTGGGCGAGAAATTGATTTGCTCCTTCACTTCAAACCGGAACATCCGCTTTTGCATCCAGCGCACGGCGAACAGATCATAGATCGTCACGAACAGCCGGTTCAGCACGCCGTAATGGCTTTGGCCGGTCAGCCGCGTGTGGTGGCTGATGGGAATTTCCGTGACGACAAATCCCTCGATGCGAAATAGCGTCGGCATGAAGCGGTGCATCCCCTTGAAAAATTTCAGCCGCGCCGCGCACTCGCGTCGGAAAATCCGGTAGCCGCACGCGGAGTCGCTGACGGTCTCGTGCGTGAAGCTGTTGCGAATTCCATTGGCAATCTTGGAAGAAACTTGGCGCAACCACGAATCGCCTTGCGCGCGCGCCGCGACGCGCGAGCCGCAGACGCAGTCGCACTTGTCATACTGGATGGCCGCGAGAAAGCGCGGCAGTTCGCGCGGATGATTTTGCAGGTCGGCGTCCAGCGTGGCGATGAAACGTCCGGTCGCCGCCTGGATGCCCGCCCACACGGCGGCGGATTGGCCGCAGTTGCGATTCAGCCGCACGGCGCGGATACGTTTATCGTCCGCGCCGAGTTTTTGTAAAATGTTCCAGGAATCATCGGCGCTGCAATCGTCCGCGATGACGATTTCGTAGGCGACCTTGAGCGGCTCCAAGGCGTCGCGGATGGCGGTGACGAGCGGAATCAAATTTCCCTGCTCGTTGTAGCAGGGCGCGACGACGCTCAAAATGGGCGCTTCACTCATGCTCAATACGAAACGAGCGAACGCACGGGAAAATCTTTCAAGTGCTTGCGGCCATCGAGAAATTTCAGCTCGATGAGGAAAACGATTTCCACAATATTCCCGCCCAGTTTTTTCACGAGTGACGCGGCGGCACCAGACGTGCCGCCGGTCGCGAGCAAATCATCCACGAGCAACACCCGCGCGCCCGGCTTGATCGCATCGGTGTGGAGCGCGACGGTCGCGTGGCCGTATTCGAGCGCATAATCCTGTTCAATCGTGGTGAAAGGCAGTTTGCCCTTTTTGCGGACGGGAATGAATCCGGCGTTCAACTTGGTCGCGGCGGCGGCGGCAAAAATAAATCCGCGCGCGTCAATGCCCACCACGGCGTCAATGCTGCCGGGCGAAAATCTTTCCGTCAGCAAATCAATCGCGCCGGCGAACAAACGCGCATCGGCGAGTACGGGCGTGATGTCTTTGAATTGAATTCCCGGCTTCGGGAAATCCGGGACGTTGCGGATGGCGGCTTCGATTTCAGCGGCAGTGACGGGCATAATTCAAACTTCCTTGGCTTTGGATTTTTCCAGTTTCTCGATCATTTTGCGGAGCTTGCGCAATGCGAGGTTTTGGATCTGGCGGACGCGTTCGCGCGTGACGCCGAATTTTTCGCCGACTTCCTCCAGCGTTTTTTCGTTCCCGCCGTCTAGGCCGAAGCGGAAGCGCAAAATCGTCGCCTCGCGCTCGTCGAGATGCTTGACCATGTCCTGCAACATGCCCGTCACGGTCTTGTCTTCCAGCTCGTCGTAAGGATTCACGGCGCGCTCGTCCTCGACCATTTCGGAATAGCTGTTGGAATTGTCATCGCCCACCGGCGCGTCGAGCGACGCGGGACGGATGGACGCGGTGCGCATCTGCGAGACGCGCGCGGCGGTCGTGCTGAGTTCGGCGGCCAATTCTTCGTCGGTCGGTTCGCGACCAAATTCTTCCTGCAACTTCATCGCCGTGCGGCGCATCTTGGAAATTTTATCCACGAGATGAACCGGCAGGCGAATCGTCTTGGACTGGTTGGCGAGCGCGCGTTTGATGGATTGCTTGATCCACCACGAACCGTAAGTGGAAAGTTTGCCGCCCTTGGCCGGATCAAAACGTTCGACGGCTTTCATCAAGCCGATGTTGCCTTCGGAAATCAAATCCAGCAGCGGCAAGCCGATGCCTTCGTAGTCGCGTGCGATTTTCACGACGAGGCGCAGGTTTGCCTTGATCATGTGTTCGCGCGCTTTTTTGTCGCCCTTCTTGATGCGCGCGGCGAGTTCGATCTCTTCTTGCGGCGTGAGCAGTTTCACCAGACCGATTTCGCGGAGATAAAGGCGGATGGAACTGTCGCCGTCCATGCGCTCGGCCTCGCGGCGGAGAAACTGCGTGGTATCGCCCTCGGCCGGCTGCGTGATCGGCAAATCCGATGGCACCGTGATCGGCGGCGACGGTGGGGAGACGATTTTAGGTGGCGCGGGAACGGAAACGGTTTTTTTCCGCTGCACCGGCTTGGACTTGCGCTGGATTTTTTTTGCCGCCATGAGGGCAAAAAGTTAAACGCGCGTCGTCCAGCCGCCAAGCAAATTAACTCAATTCCGGCGCGACGCGGAGATATAATACAGCAGCGTCAGCATCGAGCTGACCAGCGCGGCGACGTAGGTGAGCGCGGCGGCGTTCAGCACCTTGGCCACGCCCGCGCGTTCATCCTCGCGCACCAGACCGAGGCGGAACAACTGTTCCTTGGCGCGGTTGCTCGCGTCGTATTCCACCGGCAGCGTGATGAGTTGAAACAACGTGATGATGGCGAAGACCACGATGATGATGGGCAGCATGACTTTCATCATGCCCATGATCCAGCCGAGCAGCAGGATGCCGCCGTAAATCGTGCTGGCGAACTGCGTGATGGGCACGAGCGCCATGCGCAAATTGAGCATCGCGTAGGCCGCCTGATGTTGCAGCGCGTGACCGGACTCGTGCGCCGCCACGCCGACGGCGGCGATGGAATTGCCGCTGTAATTGTCGGACGACAAAAACAGCGCGCGCTTCGTCGGGTCGTAATGGTCGGTCAATTTACCTTCCACCTCTTCCACTGGCACATCGTTGAGGCCGGCTTTATCGAGGATGCGCCGCGCCGCCTGCGCGCCCGTCAGGCCGGATTCCACCCGCACCTGGCTGTATTTGCCGAATGCCGAATGCAGCCGCCACTGCGCCCACAAACCGAGCAACAGGCCGGGCAGCATCACGAACAACAGGTATTTGTAATCCAAAAACATAAAATGATTCCAATTAATGAATGTACAGCGCCGCTGAAAAAAGATTCAAACGCACCGCGTCCAAGCCGGTGAGATTAAACCACAAAAAACAGATGCGCGCAACTCTGCCGGTTTCTTTTTCGATGGCGACGCTTTTGATAGATGGATGCGAAGATTCCAGCGACTGCAAGATGGCACTTTTTTATTGGTGTTTTGTCGGTTGGTGTGGCAGCTATACAAGCACGCTTTTAGATATAGAGATTATTTTATCTATTTCGTGATTGTTGTTTGTTTTTGTTTTTGGTCGGATTGCCAAGTCACGAGATGATTTTTAACAAATCGCCGGAGCCAAGGCTGATCACGCTTTCATTTCCGCCTTCGCGTTTGACACTTTTGTCGGCGTGGTTCAGCTTTAGGCAGCATTGAGCGTCTATGCAAAACGATGACGACAAGCCAGCACCGAACCCAGCGACTTCTGGTTCGATGAAGCCACCGCGTCCGCCGATTCGCACTGCGGTTGGTTTGGATTCTGGCGGCGGCACAGCGGGCACAAAATAATAGATAGAAATTAAATGCTGCCTAACAAGGCAATGGGGCCATAATATGTTAGTGTTTGCAAGATATAAAAACCTTCTGCCCGGCTTGATCGCCTTGGTCACGGTTGGTTGCGTGCAGTCAAGTCAGGCTTTTATTGACAATTTCGACCGCGGCAACACGCCGGCACAGACCCCCACCAACAGCCCGGATTTGATCGGCCCGCAATGGACGATTGGGAACGGGGCTTGGGCCATCCAAAACAATCAGTTGGTTCAGGATGACGGACCGAACGTCGGCAGCCAGTTCGTTCTCCTGAACCCGCTCCCGACGTTGAATACCAGCGGCACGAATTTCTTCCTGCAGGCGACGATGCAGATAAACACAACCGCCAGCTCGGCCTATGGCGGAGTGCTGTTCAATTATCAAAACAGTTCGAACTATTACGCCTTGCGCTATTCCGGCAGCGGCAATGTGCAGTTGTATTACCTCGTCAATGGTAGCGAAGGTGCCACCAGTTGGAACCCCGTCTTTCCCGTGGTGGCGAACCGGCCGTTTACCCTGACAGTGTCTTCGCCGAACGCTGGCACGTTTTCCGCGAGTGTTTATGACACCGTTGGCGGCACCAACATCTGGGCCGTCACCAACCAAAGCATGAATAACGGAAATTTTGCGAACGGATTGGGAGGACTTTACACCGATGGCAATTTCGGGATGGCTTATGATAATTTTTCCCTCGCAGTCACGCCGGCGCCGCCCGCGTTGGAACCGGTGGTGACTAGCAATATATTATGGGGGGCGCTCAGCGGCATCCCGTCAACGCTGGACCTCATCGGCGGCAAGTATGCCCCAACGGATGCCAATGGCTATGCCCTCACAGTTGCGGCGGTGTCCCAAGGTGCGAATGGCACGGTGACGACGGACGGGACGAACGTAACTTATACGTCTGGCAGCGGCTTTTCCGGGATGGATCAATTTAATTATAGGGTCAGTGATGGCCAAGGTGGCTCGGCCAACGGAATGGTGACGGTGTCAGTAGTGACCAACGGGCCAGGATTCAACCGGATGAGCAATCCGCTGGCGGTCGGCACCGGGATTTACCAGTTGAACTACCAAGGTTTGCCCGGCCATGACTATGTGTTGGATTGGACGGGCGATTTGAGTCCGCCGGTGATCTGGGCGCCCCAGATGACCAACACGCTGGATGCCAGCGGGCAATTTATTCTAACCAATGGGCAGCCTTGGAATCCCGGTTTTTGGCGGGTGCGTCCCGTGGGCGGATGCAACGACAACCACACGCTCATTCCCCCCATCAAACCGGACGCGGCGGTGACGCTGGAGGGGCTGGACCCGGATTGGGTAAAAACTTTGATCATCGCGGAATTCCGCATCGAAACGGCCACGGCGGCCGGAACGTTCGCTGCGGCCACGAATATTTTGGATCATTATGCGCAAATGGGGGTGAACGGGCTTTGGATTGATCCGATCTGGGAGCGGGGCTCCACCGACAACGGCTATGTCAATTTTGGCCCCAACGTGGTAGAGCCGCTGTTGACCGGCACGGCGGACACCAATTTTTCGGCCGTCGCGGCGTTTGTGCAAGCGGCGCACCAGAGAAATATTCGCGTCTTCTTTGACAT
>PLHK01000072.1 GCA_003139955.1 Limisphaerales bacterium | reverse complement strand
GCATCAGTGAGACCGTCCGGCGACGATTCCAATTTTTTCTCCACCTCCGCCAGCGGCAGCGTTCTCAAATCGTCTTGCGGAGCCGGTTTGGCTTCGGGCTTCGCGCCCGTTTTTGGATCAGCTTTGGCAGCTGGCTTCGCATCTGGTTTGGCAGCGGTTGGTGCGGGCTTCGGATCGGCGGAGGCACTCGGCTGGGAATCGGGCGTTTTGGGCGGGTCGGTGTCGGGCGTCATGGCGAAATCCTTTGGTGTCCGTGCATTTCAATTCTCATATTGATCCACACGGAAAGGATAGCGTTTCGACGCCGGCAAACGAATGGGGTGAACACCCCATGAAAAGAATTCCATCTACGCCACTAGGCCGGATGCGGAGAACCGCGAACCACGCGAAAGACGCGAACGCAGAATTGACGCTGATAAATTTCCCGCGCACACTTTCACGCCAGTGAACCAGCTCTATTACGTTGACAATCACCTCATCCGGCCTGCGGCCACCTTCTCCCCATCCGATGCGGAGGGGGAATTTAATCCGTGTTCATCCGTGTCCATCCGTGGTTAAAAATTTCCTTGCCTGAATTGCCTCAAATCAAACTTGAACGGTCGTTTTCCTTGTTTGGAATGCTTCTCTTCAAATAAGAGACCGTATCCAAAATAGCAGCCGGAATGAAGCGATTCGTTCCGGCTGTTTTTATATTGTTGCCATCGCGGCGGCGTATTCGCCCCGGCGCGATTAGTTGCCAGCCGGTGCGGAAATCGGCTGCGGCGACTGCGGTTGCGCTTGCAGCCGCCAGCGCAAATCGCCGGTCGCCAGATAGACGAACATTGCCACCAGCATCGCGATCACGCAGAACCAAAGGCGCCGGTCGCGATGCGCGCGCCGCCAATACGGCGTCTGGCCATGATGGATCGGGCCGCCATTGGGATCGCCGTGGGACTTATGTTCAGGTTTTAATTCATTCATAAAATATTATGGCTCCGCCAACCACTTCCGCGCCTCGGCAGCATGACTGTGATCGAAGTAGTGAATGGTTGCTTTCATGAATGGCTTGCAAAACCACGTCATCACCATCTGCCAATTCATATCTCCAACCATCGCGAACCGTTCGATGCCAGCAAGATGTTTGGCGTCGAACTTGATTTCCTCCCAGATGGCGGCTGCTTCCCAGCCATGAAAATCGGTCATGTCGAACAGCCCGCGCAATTTTCTGTGCTGCCCGGCGAGCCGTTCGAACTCCGGCACGAAACGCTCGTAGTCCGCCTGAGACAAAATCCCGCTGACGTGAACGGTCAGAAAATTCCCATCCGTCAGCTCATTGATGCGAATCGGCATTTTGGAGACCTTTGATTCGATTCAAATCGGGCACCAGCATCTTCCCATCTTGCGATTTTTTTGTCGGCGGATTGGTTGCCGCAGTTTCGCCGTGACTCCATTTCCAATTCCGAATCTCCGGCAGATCCTGGCCATGCTTATCAACGTAATGCTTGTGTTCAATGAGCTTGTCCTTCATCTGCTGTTTCAGGTAGTCGCCCTTTGAGCCCAAGTTCGGCACCCGATCCACCACGTCTTGCACGAGATGAAAGCGGTCAATGTCATTCTGCACGCGCATATCAAACGGCGTCGTGATCGTGCCTTCTTCCTTGTAACCACGGACGTGGAGATTCCGATTCGTCCGGCGGTAAGTCAGTTTGTGCACCAGCCACGGATAACCGTGGAAGTTAAAAATGATGTGCTTGTCCTTGGTGAACAATGAATCGTAATCCCCTTCGCTCAACCCGTGCGGATGCTCACTCGCCGGTTGAAGCTTCATCAGGTCCACCACGTTGATCACGCGGATTTTCAACTCCGGCAGATGTTCGCGCAGGATGGAAACGGCGGCCATGGTTTCCAAGGTGGGCGTATCGCCGCAACAGGCCATCACGACATCTGGCTCGGAGCCTTGGTCGTTGCTGGCCCATTGCCAAATACCGATACCCTGCGTGCAATGCACGACGGCGGCGTCCATAGTCAGCCATTGCGGCAACGGATGTTTGCCTGCGACGACCACGTTGACGTAATGCCGGCTGCGCAGGCAATGATCGAAGGTGGACAACAGACAATTGGCATCGGCGGGCAAATATACGCGCACGATGTCCGCCTTCTTGTTGATGACGTGGTCCAAGAAACCGGGATCTTGGTGCGTAAATCCATTGTGATCCTGCTGCCAAACGTGTGAGGCAAGCAGATAGTTCAGCGACGCGATGGGGCGACGCCAGGGAAGTTCCGCCGTAACCTTCAACCATTTGGCGTGCTGGCTGAACANNGCCTCGTAGCTGTTGAACAAGCCGTGGCGTCCGGTGAGCAAATAGCCCTCTAGCCAGCCTTCGCACTGATGTTCACTTAGCATCGAATCCAGCACGCGGCCGGCGGGCGCGAGAAATTCGTCGTTCTTCACTTCGCGCGCGTCCCACTGGCGATTGGTGACTTCAAAGACTGCGCCGAGCAGATTTGAGAGCGTTTCATCCGGGCCGAAGATGCGAAAATTATGCGGATTTAGCTTTTCGACATCCCGCAGGAATTTGCCCAGCACCAGCGTGTCCTGACCTTCGTTGGCGCCGGGCGACGGCACCGTCACCGCATGGTCATGAAAATCTGGCATGACCAAGTCATGCAGTAGGAGACCGCCATTGGCGTGCGGATTTGAACCCATCCGCCGGTTTCCCTGGGGTGCCAGCTCCTGTAGTTCAGGCTTGAGCCGGCCATCGGCATCGAACAATTCTTCAGCCTTGTAACTCTTCATCCAGCTTTCCAACAGCTGCACGTGTTCCGGATGATCGGTGTCCACTAGCAACGGCACTTGGTGCGCGCGAAAGGTGCCTTCGATTTTCAGGCCATCCACTTCTTTTGGCCCGGTCCAGCCTTTTGGCGATTTTAGCACAATCATCGGCCAGCGCGGACGCGTCGTGTCAGATTTGTTACGCGCGTTGGTTTGGATTCGCCGAATATCCTCGATGGCTTTCTCCATCGTAGCAGCCATGAGTTCGTGCATTGTTTCGGGATCATCACCTTCCACAAAATACGGCGTCCAGCCGCAGCCACGGAAAAATTGCTCCAATTCATCCGGTTCGATGCGCGCCAGAATGGTCGGGTTGCTGATCTTGAAGCCATTGAGGTGCAAAATAGGTAACACGGCTCCGTCAGTGATCGGATCGAGAAATTTGTTCGACTGCCAAGCCGTCGCCAACGGGCCGGTTTCCGCTTCGCCGTCGCCGACGACACAAGCGACAATCAGATTAGGATTATCAAATGCGGCACCAAAAGCATGACTGAGTGAATAGCCCAGCTCGCCGCCTTCGTGAATCGAACCCGGCGTCGTCGGGGCCACATGGCTGGAAATGCCGCCGGGAAATGAAAATTGGGTGAACAACTTTTTCAACCCGGCTTCATCCTGCGTGACGTTTGGATAAACATCAGTCCACGTGCCTTCGAGATAAACGTTGCCCACAATCGCCGGACCGCCGTGTCCGGGACCGGCGACGTAGAACATGTCGAGATCATACTTCTTGATGACCCGGTTTAAATGCACGTAAATGAAATTTTGCCCTGGCGTCGTCCCCCAGTGTCCGACCACCAACGGCTTCACGTCGGAGAGTTTCAACGGTCGCTTGAGCAGCGGATTGTCATAAAGATAAATCTGGCCGACCGATAAATAGTTGGCCGCCCGCCAGTAGGCGTTGATTTTTTGTAGAAAATCTGGAGAAAGAGTATTCATTTAATTTCAAATGTGGATATCAACCTAGCCTTTCGCACGAAAGGCTAGGCTGATTTATGAATTGGTCGCCGGCTTGATTTAATCAGCCAGAAAGTTAGCTGTTTACTAACTCATCAACCCAATAACCTTTGCGATTGTAATGCCCATAAAGATTGCTCTCATAATCACGGTCAACGAGCGACTGGTCGGTGAATTCCGGTGAGAGCTTGATGGCTTGTCGGGTAAGATCGATCACGACTTTGCGTTCGTTCCAACTCACGCGCTCAATCCAAAGGGGTGAAATGAGAACCTTTTTGCCGGCCCACCAGTTGCTCGTGTTGACGACGAGATAACGAATCTCCCACGTTTCGGCGTCAATGATAAAATCCTCGACATGGCCGATTTCGCCGTCTTCGGCGTCAATGTGATAACCCGTCACCTCGTGGCAACTGCGAAGGTGATGATCATATTTCTTCTCGTTATTATTTGAGTGATCGGTCCATTTAGCGCGGTCGCGTTCAAGGTAGGGATAATAGCCCCAACTGTAAGGACCATACCAATACGTCGGCCAGCCATAATAGCCGTAGTAATCGGATTCGAATTGTTGGGAAACCGGTTTGTCACTGTCCAGCGAGGGACTATCCTCGATTTGCTTCTTGGTCAGATCAGCCACGATATTTTCGTGATCGGCATTCACCGCCATAAGCGCATAGGGCGAGAGCAACACCTTTCGACCGGTGAGCCATTTCCCGGTGTTGGCGACCAGATAACGGACGGTCCAATACCGGTCATCAAAATAAATATCTTTGACCTTGCCAATGGTTTCGTCGTTGGTGTTCTGGATGGAATATCCGTTCAGTGTTTTAACTTTGGTTAACATAATTGTCCTTTGTGTTGTTTGTTTTTAAGAAATTGGTCGTCATATTGGCTTTGGTGCCAAGCTTCATATTGCGCCTCACAGGTTTGCTTTGCCATGGGGTATAACCCTAACGCGAGTTCAAGGCTGCCGTGAAAAAAGGCAACACCCCATTATGGCTACAAGGCGCATATGACGGCGGCCAACGTGCATGACAGCCAGAAATTTGAAAAACGCCAAGGTCAACCCGGTGTTTGGCACGTCCACTTACAACTGTACGGGCTCGGCAAACACACCGGTAGCTGTGATGTTGACCGGCCAGAGCACGGTGGCGAGCTTCACCTTTGCCGCTCTGACTCCGCGTGTGCCTTACACCATCACAGGCAATGCGTTGGCGCGGCCGGGCCGCGCAACTGGAGTCGCCCCGTCAGCCAGATCGCCGTCTAAACCAATTATCATGGAACTTTCAACATTACCACCGTCGCAACCAGAAATTCGTTCCGGAGGTCTTGGTTGCGCCGCGTCACAGAACTGTCGCTTACGGAAACATTGACCAGCGGAAAAAGTTTTGTTAACGTCCCGGCCAGTCGCGCAATGAAATCCGCACTGAACCAGCACGTTTTGGTTTTGAACCGGCTTTGGCAGGCGGTCAATGTCTGCACCGCCCGCCGCGCGCTGACCCTGCTCTTTCAAGGTCAGGCGCAGGTGGTGATGAACAATCCCGACGGTTCGTTCCGCACGTTCAATTTTCAGGAATGGCGCGATGTCTCCGCCGACGCGCCGCAGGATGATTCCATCCACGCGATCTCCTTCCGCATCCGCGTGCCGAAAATCATCCTGCTCTTCATGTATGACCGGATGCCGAAGAAGGAAGTGAAGTTCACCCGGCACAACATCTTTGAGCGCGACAAGGACACCTGCCAGTATTGCGGCCAGGTTTTTGACCGGAAAGATTTGAACCTCGACCACGTCATACCGCGCGACCGCGGCGGGCCGACAACGTGGGAAAACATCGTCTGCTCCTGCATCGCATGCAACACGCGCAAGTCCAACCGCACGCCGCATGAGGCCGGGCTGAATCTCGTGCGTAAACCCAAGCGTCCGAAATGGCGGCCGTTCGTTCAGATCAACTTCACGCTGCACAAGCACGACAGTTGGCGGCATTTTGTGGATCTCGCCTACTGGAACGTGGAACTCGGCGAAGATGTCGCGCCGTAGAAATGAACACAAATGTAATCCCACCCAATGGCGTGGATTATGCGGGTGGAACAGTTATACATCTGCATTGGCCGGCGATTTGGATTGTGGCTTTGGTGGTGGTTGGATTTGTGGCTTACGAGATTTTCAGGAAATGAATTTCAAGTTAAGGCAAATTAAGGCGACTACCCAATTTTCATTCTTGCTCGTTTTGCTTGCCGTTGCTGGATGCACTACGATGGACAGGGCAACGAAAGCACGAGGAACCGGAGATAAAATCACCTATCAGGCTTCTTTCGATCAGGTCTGGTCGGCCATGCCAGATGTGATAAAGGCAGTGGGACTCCAATACTTGAGCGCGGATCGCGATGAACATATGTTCCTTGCCAAGCGTGGAATTACGTTTTCGAGTTGGGGAGAGAATGTCGCCATTTTTGTGGAAAAAGTTTCTGATTCAGAAACCTGCGTCGAGGTGATTTCAAAGAAAGTGGTGGTAACAAACATTGCCGCCCGAAATTGGGAATGGCCGATTTTTGCAGAACTCAATAAAAAATTTATATGGCGTATTCAGTCGTGGAGCCAAACTGATTTCAATGTTGCGCACTAACCACCGTAGCCGCGCATTGACTTCGACGCTTCGGCGGCTAAAATTTCTGTCCTTGGCGTGCTCGTCTATCGGCTAGGACAACGGATTCTCAATTCGTGAAGACGGGTTCGATTCCCGTGCGCGCTACCAATTTGTTTTTTCAGTGTCCAAAAAATTTCCGCCACATCTCCGGGCCGTTCTGCCAAAAGATAATCGCCACGCCCATCAGCGCACCGCCGGCCATCACGCCAGACGCGACGGGAAAAAGAAGTTCCTCAGACTTGGCCGGGGATTTTTTCTGCCACCACCAGCCGATGACTGCGCCCATGAAAAACAGCACGCCGTAATACCACTGGAAAATCCACGCCAGCCCGAAGCCGGACGCGGACGGCAGATACTTTTCCTGCTTCGGATAAATCACCGGCAAGATAGCGAACAGAATTCCGACCGCACCGCCGATGGCGATGCTCCAAACTTTCGCGGGCGCGAGCGCTTCAAAACCTTTGCTCAAGGCCTGCGCAACGGCTGCCCACGTCTGCGCGGCGGGCGATGGGAATTGATCCGAGCCGATGACTTCCGGCTTGTCCGCGATAAGCGTGAACGCAAACACACTGACGACCGTGCCGATGAAAATTCCCGCGAACTGCGCGAGAAATTGTTTGCGCGGATTTGCGCCGAGCAGATAGCCGCTCTTCAAATCGGTCAGCAGATCGGCGGAGGAACCGGCGGCACCGGCGGTGATGTTCGCAGCCATCAAATTCACGTTCATGTTGCCGGGACTAAACGCGCCGAATGTGAGTTGCGTAACTTTACCGAGCGGACCGATGGGCGTGGTGTCGGTCTCGCCGGTGATACGGCACGCGACGAGCGCGAGCGCAAAAGACAGCACGACGGCCAAGGCGCTTTGCCAATAAGGCATCCCAAACGACGCGTGTGCCAGCAGCGCCAGCGCGACGAGCGAAACAAATTGTCCGGCGGCAAACCACGACATCGGCGTTTCGATGGCTTCCATTTCCGTCGGGAATTTTGATTGGCGCGAAAAGATTTTTCCGAGGTCAAGAAATGCGCGGACGGAAATACGCCATTGCAAAATAAAATTCAGCAGGCTGGCGAACACCATGCACGACACGCCCGGCCACAAAGTCCATTGCACACATTCGCGGAAACCGCCGGTGGCCTTGATAAGGCCGGCGTTTTGCAGCGCGGGCACATACATCATCCAGCACGCGAAGCTGCCGGCGAGGATGCTTAAGCAGACGCGCATCCCCATGATCGCACCGGACGCGATGAAGATAGGTTCCCAACTGAACATCACGGTGCGGCCAACCCACGTCGGCCCGAAAAAAAATTCGTTAAATCTCGTGCAGAGCGTGTCGCTGGAAAACGCGGCGAGTTTGGGGATGACGGCAAAACCGTCGTGGATGAAATTATCAATGGCCGCAATCAGTCCGGCGATACCGAGTGCTTTCGCGGCGCGCATTCCTTTTTGTCCGTGCGAATGCAAAGCGCGCAACGTTTCCGCCGCCGCGACGCCGCTGGGAAAACGCAGTTGCTCGATGTTGATCATCTGTTTCTTCATCGGGATGGCCATCGTCACGCCTAGAATGGCCAGAAAGAAAACCCACGCGAAGGTGAGCGGCAACGGCAGCGCGTGGCCGTTGAGCAGAATGAATGCCGCGAACGCCGAGACGAGCGTACCGCCGGTCGAGTAACCCGCCGAACTGGCGCAGGACTGCATGCAATTGTTTTCGAGGATGGTCATCGGCACTTTCGCGAGGCCGATTTTCACAAACGAAGTCCAGATGGCGTAAGATAAAATGCACGCGGTAATCGCGACGCCCATGCCCCAGCCGGATTTCAAGCCGATATAAAGATTGGTGAGCGATAGAATCGCGCCGAGCACGGAACCCATCAGCACCGCGCGCCAAGTAAGCTGCTTCATCGAATCACCGCGCCCGCGATAAACCTGTTCGAACCATTGGCGTTCGATTTCTTCCGGCGTGCCGGTGAAGCCGGCGAGTGGCAATTCAATTTCCGCGTCCGTTTTTTTTGCAGGAGTTTTTGAAACCGGATTCATGCGCACGTCGAAAATCGGCGGGCCATGTCAGGGCTTGGTGAAGATTTTCGTGTCCCAGGAAATTTCCAGCGGATTCGCGCAGACGGCTTCCGCCAGATTCACGAACGGAATCTGGGCGCCGAGCCAGCGGGTGTTTTTGGCGATGGTGTCCATGGATTCGCGTGTGTTGTTGCAGATGAGATATAGGCCGGGGCCGAGCACGAGGAACGCCTCGTGGCTGGTGCCGATGCCGTGGCGGGCGAATTCAAAATCGCCCGCGCCATATTTGCCGTCGAGCAGCGCGGTGCGGAGCGCGCCAAGGTCGGTCACGAAATTTTTGAGGAACTCGTCGTTGCGCGGGCCGGCGTAGTGCAGGATGCGTGCGCGGTTGCGTTCGAGGGAGACCACAACCCATTCGTCGAACACCACGCCGCCATAGCGGGAATTCATTTCCTCGGCGCAGCCCTTGATTTTTTCGCGGATTTCGTCAAGCGTCATGCTGCGAGCAGAGCAAATCCCGTGCCCGCGCTCAAGGCAATTCCGGCGGCAAAGATTTTTTTACGGCGGTGATGGTCAACGTCGCACCGCGCCCCAGCAGCGCGAGCAGCAGCGTGGTCGGCACGCTGATAACGCCCAGCACGGGCGCGAGCAGCACGGTGGCGATGGCGGACCCGTAGGATTTTCTTTCGCCAATGACCTTCGCGCTCTGGCCGCGCAACCAGTTGTAAAGCCAGTTTGGCCGCGCACCGAGCCAGTTCAACAGCGATTGTACGAAGCTGAAATTATCATATTCCGGTGCCAGCGCGCTGATCCATTTTGGCGACAAGCCGGCTTCGTCCAAAATCCGAGACAGCGATTCGCGCGTGTGGTGCGACAGGTGGCGCGGGCAGTCCAAATGAAACCAGCCGGCCTTCGTCAGCCGCGCCTCCGGGCTGCCGAAGTTCGGGACAGCGACCAGAAAAATTCCGCCGGGACGCAAGATGCGCGCAACTTCGGTGATCGTCGGTCGCGGGTCGGAAACGTGTTCGAGGACGTGCCACATGACCACGACGTCGAAAGAATTGTCGGGAAAATTGATTTGCTCCAGCAAACCGACGTGTACGGGCAGTTGCAAAACTTCCCGCGCGAAGCCGCATGCGCCTTCGGAAAATTCCGTACCCGTCACGTCGCAGCCGTTTTGTTGAAAAGCCCGCAGCAGCAAGCCGCGTCCGCAGCCGATGTCCAGCACCTTTGCATTTTTCCGTTTCAACCGGCGCAAGACCTGCCCTGAACGCCACGCGTAAAGTTTTTCCTGCAACCATTCCATCACCGCCGGAAAACGCCGGCCTTTTTTGTCGCCGTAATAGCCGGCGGGATAATAGCGCCCGATGTCCGCCGGCACCGGCAGCGTGACCGCCTGCGCGCACTCGCGACAGCGCGCCACTTGAAACGTCTCGCCACTGATGTAGTCGAACGCGTGAAAAAGTTTTTCTACTTCGGCGGCGGGATGTAAGCAACTCTGCATCGGAAAAATTAGGCCGCAAACCGTCACTCAAACAAGTCGAAACGGCAAAACAAAAAATTTAGGCTTTGCGAACGCAAAAAAAAACTTATCGTTCGTCAACACGTCATGCAACCAACCATCGGGTCGGTAACGTCCGGCAAACCGGTTTTCAAAAAAAACTGGATTCCGCCACTTTTTCTCACGCTCACGCTGGTCGCGGCGGCGGCCACGTTATCCGATCCAGTCGGCGCGACCAGCAATCTTGACGCAGCATTATTGCTGCTGGCGACGGCCAGTTCCATCGCCATCCTCGCCTCCAATCTGCCTTTGCAAAGCGTGCTATTCGCCGCGTTCATTACCGCGCTCATCGGCGGCGCGGCGCACGGCTTGAGCGCGCGCACGGGCCTGCCCTTCGGCCCGCTGTCGTTCGGCGCGACGAGCGGACCGCAATTGTTCAACACCGTGCCGTGGACCGTGCCGTTGCTATGGGTCGTCGCCATTTTTAATTCGCGCGGCGTCGCGCGGCTCATCCTGCGTCCGTGGCGGCGGGTGAAAAATTACGGTTTTCTGCTGATGGGTCTGACCGCAACGCTCGCGCTGGCATTCGAGGTGGCGCTGGAACCATTTGCCCGCGTCAAACATCTCTGGTTGTGGCAGCCGACGAAAATTCCCGTGACGTGGCACGGCGCATCGCCATTGAGCTTTGTGGGCTGGGCGTTTGTCTCGCTGATTATCCTCGCGATCATCATGCCGTATCTCATCCGCAAACAGCCGGGCAATCCGAGCGCACCGGACTTCGCGCCGCTGGCCTTGTGGCTCGGCGCGATTTTCCTGTTTGCCTTTAACTCCGCCGAAGCCGGACTCTGGTCAGCGGTGATTGTGAACGCAACGCTCGCGGCCGGTGCAACTGTATTCTCCTGGCGCGGCGCGAAGTGGTAATCAATTTTTCCGCGACACTTTTAGTTTGGCCACGCGCGGGCCGTCCATCGCCTCGACGCGTAATTCAAAATCACCAACGTTCACAAAATCGCCGGGTTTCGGAAAACCGCCGAGTTTTTCCGTCACCCAGCCGCTTGCGGTCGTCGTGTTTTCGTCATGCGGCACGATGCCGATGATTTTTTCCAGTTCATGCAACGCCAGCGTGCCGGCCGCTTCCCAGACATTTCCGCCGAGACGCGCCAGTTCGGATTTCTCCGTGTCAAACTCGTCCTGGATCTGCCCGACAAGTGCCTCGATGGTGTTTTCCAAAGTCACGACGCCAACCGTCCCACCGAACTCGTCCACGACGACGGCAAAGTGCGATTTACGGTCGAGAAAACGCCGCAGCAATTTATCCAACGACGCAGTTTCGGGGATGTAAAATAATTTCCGCGCCAGCGGCAGCAGTTCCGCCGCCGTCTTCGCACGCGCACGCACGGCATACAAATCTTTGATGTGAACGACGCCCAGCGTCTTGTCCAAATCGCCGTCTTCGCAGATGGGAAAACGCGAGTAGCGCGTTTTTTCCGCGAGGGCCACGCAGTCGGCCAGCGACGCCGACGTGTCAAACGCCGCAATTTCATTGCGCGGGCGCATGACCTCGCGCGCCGTGCGCTGCCGCAAATCGAGCGCGTTCAAAATCAGATCGCGCCGGTCGCCCGTGCCTTGCGCCGCCGCCAGCACCACGCGCAATTCATCTTCCGAATGGCGGTCGTGCAGTTCGCCGCCGGCAAAACCGAGCCAGCGCAGAACAATTTGCGACGAACGGTGCAGCACCCAGATGAACGGATACGAGATGCGGTAAAACCAATTCAGCGGCGACGCAACCCACAGGGAAGTTTGCAGCGTGCGGCGGATGGCGATTGCCTTCGGCACGAGTTCGCCTGCGATGATGAGCAGGTAACAGTTCACAAAAAAACCAATGCCGATGGCAATCGTGCTTTCCGTGTGCTCGTTGGAAATGTTGAGTAACGGAAAAACCGGGTCGAGCAGTGAACGAAAAACCGGTTCCACCAAAACGCCGAGCGCCATGCTTGCCAGCGTGATGCCGAGCTGCGTTGCGCTAATATAGGAGTCAATGTGCGCGACGATGTGCCGCGCGGTGCGGGCGCGGCGGTTGCCCTTTTCCGCGAGCGGCGCGAGCTGCGTGTCGCGGATGCGGACGAGCGCCAGTTCTGCCGCGACAAAAAAGGCGTTGAACAACACCAGCGCCGCCACCGCGAGCAACTTGAATCCGTCCTGAATGACGTCGTTCCAACTCATAATTTCACCTCGCCGAACATGAGTTTCAAAATGTCTTCCAGCGACACAACGCCGGCCTCGCCGCCGCCGCGCGCGAGCACGATCGCCAGCCGTTGACCCGCACGCTGCATCCGGCGCAGCGCGATTTCCAGCCGCGTGCGGTCGTCCAAAAACAGCGCGGGCGACATGAATTCACCGGCGGTTTTTTTCACATCCAATTTTTCCACGAACAGCAAGGCACTGACATCTAGCATTCCGGCGATACGTCGGCCGCCGTCGCGCGTTTCCCAAATCGGCAGGCGCGAAAAATTTTTCCCCTGCGCAAGTTTCAAGGCGTCGCGCAATGGCGACGACACCTCGAGCGAAATAGTTTTTGCCAGCGGTGTCGTGATCTGACCGACGGTAAAATGTTGCAGGTCCAGAACGCGGTTGACCATCGCGTGTTCCTCACCCGTGAGCGCCTGCGCGGCCTCGGCCATCACGGCGCGCATTTCCTCGCGATTGCCGAACAGCCGGCCGGTGAACGTCCGCGACCCGTGTCGGCGCAGGAAAAATTGCGAGATGGCTTCGACCAAAAAAACCACCGGCGCGAGCGCCAGTGACACGAGGCGGAAAACATTTGCCGCCGCAAGGCACAGCCGGTTTGGATATGCGCGGAACAGCATCTTCGGCAGCAGGTCCGAAAATGAGTAGAACACGAATACGATGACCGCGAACAGCACGACGACCACGACCGGATGACCGGCGAACCATTCGTGGAGCTTCGCGAGCACCCAGCCGAGGATAAAAAAATTCACCAGCGTGTTGCCGACGAGGATAGTCCACAAAAATTTCTCCGGCTTTTCGAGGAAGCCGTGGAGCAACTGCGCCTGCGCGTTGCCCGCGCGCGCCAGCCGCCGCACGCGCAGCCGGTTCAGCGCGAACACGCCCGCCTCCATGCCCGACAGCAAAAACGACAGCAGCAGGCACAGCCCAAGGCCGAAAAACGTCGGCAGAAATGTTGTCAATACACTCATCTGTTTCGTTGCACCAGCAGTTCGCGCACGCACCGCTCATCCGCAACGTGTGCGATGAGTTTTAATCCGGCGAACGTCGCGGATTCACCCGCCGCCGGCACGACGCCAAGTAGGTGTGTGAGCAAACCGCCCATCGTTTCCACCTCGCTCACGTCGGGCAGCGACGGAAATTCGCGGCGGAAATCCTCCAGCCGCATCGCGCCATTCACGCGCCAATGACCAGCCGAAATTTTTTCCAGCACAAAACCCTGCGTCTCTCTGGCTACGCGGATTTTTCCAACGATGCCGCCGAGGATGTCCTCCATCGTCACCAGCCCGGCGGTGGCCCCGAACTCGTCGACCGCGACCAGCAGCTTGTTGTGGGTCCGGAGCGAGAGCTGCAGGGCGTTCGCCACCGTCGCCGTCTCGGGTATGAACTGGGCCTCGTGCATGAAGTGCTCGACCAGGGCCGAGTCCTGGTCCTGGGCCTTGGCGCGCAGTAGGTCGCGCGCGCGCACCACGCCGAGGATGTCGTCGATGTTCTTGCCGAAGACCGGCATGCGCCCGAAGGGCAGGGTGGGGTGGTCGACGAAGACCTCCGCCACGGCCGAGCGCTGGAGGGCCGACACCACGGTCCGCGGCGTCATGATCTCGCTCACCCGCACATTGTCGAGGGACAGGGCGTTCGCGATGATGCTCGACTCGCTCTTCGAGAGGGTGCCGTCCTTGGCGCCGCGCTCGGCGAGGAGGATGATCTCCTCCTCCGAGCCGTGGATCCGGGCCGGGCGCCCGACGAAGGGCCGCACGATCAGGGCGCACAACCACGTCACCGGCAGCAGCACCCGGCGCATCCAGCCAATCGGGTAGACGACGTAGGGCTGGAGCTCGCGGCGGTGGGCGACGCCGATGTTCTTCGGCAGGACCTCGGAGAAGACGAGAAGGACGGCGCCGACGATCACCGCCACCAGTCCGGCC
>PLHK01000061.1 GCA_003139955.1 Limisphaerales bacterium | reverse complement strand
CCTGCTGGAAGTGATTGCCTTGCAGCCAGTTCCGCAACCCGGCCGGTCCGCCGGAAAACCCGGTCAAGGTCAGTCAAAGCCAGTCAAGCCTGTGCCTGTCGCGAAGCACCCCAGAACCGAGAACCGAGACCCGAAACCCAAGACCCCAAAGCAGGTCAAGGTCGGTCAAGCCCAGTCAAGCCTTTCAAGACCCTGAGCCCCTGCGGTCACCGCCCCCCGCCGGGACCAGCCAAACCAGGTTCAAACCAGGTTCAAACCAGGCTAAATCCCCCCAGAAACAAGGTTAAACCAGCCAATACGATCATAAGTTTTCCGCCTCGGGTTTGGCCCTCGCGGAGCGACGTTTGACCCGGTGGCTGGCCCCGGCGCACCGGGCCAAGCCCGGGTGGATTCCACCGAAAACAGCGAAGAACCCGAACCAAGACGGGGGGAGTTGTTGACCACGGATTTCACGGATGAACACGGATGGGACGGAACTGCTTTTCTTATCCGTGTTAATCCGTGTCCATCCGTGGTTACAAAATGAACTCTAAAAAAATTACCGTCGGCGAAATCGGTGCGATGAAACGTCGCGGCGAAAAAATCGCCGCGCTCACGGCGTATGATTTTCCGATGGCAAAACTGCTCGACGAGGCGGGCATCCCCCTGCTGCTCGTCGGCGATTCACTTGGCATGGTCGTGCTGGGTTATCCGGACACGACGCACGTCACGATGGCGGAGATGGAGCACCACATCCGCGCCGCCGCCCGCGCGAAGCCGAATGCGCTGCTCGGCGGCGATCTGCCGTTCAAAAGTTACGAGACCGTTGCTGATGCCGTCGCGAACGCAAAAAAACTGGTCGCGGCGGGCGCAGAATTTGTGAAGGCAGAAGGTGGCTCGGAAATTCTGCCGCAAGTGCAGGCGATTGTGGCGGTGGGTATTTCCTTTTGCGGCCATCTCGGCATGTTGCCGCAGCATGTTTTGGAAGAAGGCGGCTACAAGATCAAAGGCAAACCGGAGGCGGAGCATCAGAAGCTGCTGGACGACGCGAAACTTCTGGCGGACGCGGGTGCGTTCGCGATTGTGCTCGAACTGGTAACGCCGCCGGTGGCGAAAGAAATTTCCGTACAGATTTCCATTCCAACCATCGGCATCGGCAGCGGGCCGGATTGCGACGGACAGATTCTGGTGACGCCGGATTTGACCGGCAGTTTTCCGTGGTTCACACCGAAGTTCGTGAAGCCGAAGGCAAACGTCGCGGCGGAAATTAAATCGGCGGTGACGCCTTGGAAATCTGAAATAGGTGCGAAATGAAATTTGTGCTGTCTATCCTGATTTTGGCGTGCGTGACTACGAGTTGCTCGACGAAATCCAAGACACGGCTGGAGCAACAAAATGCTTTTCTGGCGGGGCAGAATGCGGCGTTGCGGCAACAGCAAACAGCGCAGTTGGCGGCGCAGTTTCCGGTCGTCACCATCATCGGCGCGGTGCAAAACTCCTCCGTGCCATGGGTATCGGGATTGACGCTGGCGCAGGCCATCGCCACGGCGAACTATCTCGACTCCAAGGAGCCGGAAGAAATCATCCTCACGCGACAGGGCGAGAGCGCGACGCTGCCGCCCAAAGTTTTGCTCGATGGAACCAGTATTCCGCTGGAGCCGGGCGACGTGGTCGAAATTCGCTGAGGCATATTGCTCTTCAACGCTGGCGGCAGGCGGATTGCCGGCATTTTTTCGTTCAAAAAATAATTTAAGTTATTTCAAGGCTTGGACAGCCTGTGTCCCACCTCGTCAGCGAAAGTGGTGTCGTAATTAAAACAACATTATGACAACCAACCAACAACTCGAACTCGGATTCAACGCCACCCAAACCCGCATTTATGGCCGGCCGCGCACACGCGTGACGCGCGCGCAATGGTGGTTCGCCAAGATGCGCGAGGCCGTGGAAAACGCGGTGAACTGGCAAAACGAAACGGCTTCGCACCCGGAGCAAATCTGGATGGCTGGAGCGAATCGCGAAGTGAAGATTTAAGCGGAGGCAGAAATAAAATTGGCGCGGCGAGCAAAATTATTCTTTCGCTCCATGTTCGCCAGCTTCATTTCCCAAGGTAGCCGGCGCGCACGAATTCGCGGATGACAGCGATTTCTTCCGTGCCATGGATTGTGTGTTCCTTTGGAAATTCGTTCCACTGCACATTGAGGCCGCCGGCTTGCAGTTTTTGAACCTGTTCGCGCACGCCGGCGAAAGGGATGATCGGATCGAAGTGGCCGTGGGTGATTAACAGCCGTTGCGTGCGGGCGACCGGCGTGAGATCACGCAGCAGATTTTCGATTTCAAAAACCCAGCCGCTGATGCCGACGAGTCCGGCGAGCCGATGCGGATAGCGCAGGCCGGTCTCAATCGTCATCAGGCAGCCCTGTGAAAAGCCGCCGAGCGTAATCTGGTCGGCGGGAAAATTTTTCGCGCGCAAATCGTCGAGCAGTTCAAACAATAACTGGCGGCTGCGATGGATGCCGGGCGCGCTGTCGCCGGGATAATCGAACCACGAATAGCCGCCGTAGTATTCATCAGGAGCGTTGACGAGCAGATAATTCAACCACGGCAAATCGAGCGCGCCAGGCAGCCAGCGCCAGCCGGTGGGAGAATCGCCGAGACCGTGCAGCACGACGAAAATGCGGCGGGAATTTTTATCGGCGGCAGGAATAAATTCGCCGTGCAGCATGGCATTAGCCGGCGAGTTGGCGGTTCGCCTGCAATCGGGCGCGCATGACGTAGATCAGCGCCTTGACGGTGAGTTCGATGAACAGAAACGGCTTGGCGATGAAGTCGTTGCCGCCGGCCATAGTGGAATTGGTGCGGTTGTCGAAGTCGTTCAGGCTGGTCACGAAAACCACGGGCGTCTTCTTGAGGTGCGGCATGGCGCGCAGCTTCGCGCAAACTTCGTAGCCGGTCATGCCGGGCATATCCACGTCGAGAAAAATGAGGTCGAAGTCGTTTTCCGCGAGCAATTGCAGGGCCTGTTCCGGTTCTTCGACGTTGACAGATTTGAGCTTGGCCTTTTCCAAAGCATAAACGATGGCGCGGCGCGAAATGGCCTCGTCGTCCACGACCAGGATTTTAGAAACCGGAATTTCCTGACGCTCGGGCAGCGTGCCGCGCTCAAACAGGAAGCCGAGAAAATCCACGGCCGAGGCAACGGTGCGGATGGACGAGGCGTTGATGTTTTTTGGCTTCTCGTAAATCTCCTTGAGCAACGCTTCAAAGGCCGAGGACATGTGGGCGATCTGAACGAGGCCAGCCAAACCGGCATTGCCGTTCAAGGCATGGACGCGGCGGTAAAGGTCATAGACGTTGCGGAGCCGGTTCATCTCGTTTTCCGACTTGATGAGTCCCTGCAAACCGATGCGCAGCGAATAAAGCACCGTCGGCAAACTATCAATGAAAGTTTTACGCAGGTCCGCCTGGAATTCGGCGTCGTTCTCGGAAGTCAGGCTGGCGGCCTTGCCGGGCGGCGGTTCGGCGGGTTGATTCGCCTGCGGCAGCGCGCCGCTATCGCCCACGGTGTGCCGGACGACATCCATGAAATCCTTGGGCGAGCAACTGGCCTTGGAAAGACATTTGTTCGCGCCGGCGCGCCACGCGTCCTGAATCAGGTTAGTCAGGTAGGTGTTGGAAAAAACAATGATCGGCGTCTTGGCGAAATCCGGTTCCTTGCGGATTTCGCGGATCACATCCACGCCGGAAATCGTCGGCAGCATCAGGTCGAGGATAATCAAGTCCGGCTGGAAAACGCGCATCACCTTCAGTCCCGACTCACCATCGGGCGCGACTTCGGCCTTGTAGCCTTCGACCGCCAGTTTGTTACGGTAGACGTTGGCCACGATCTGGTCGTCCTCGATGATCAAGATTTTTTTCATGCTGGATTGAGATTGGTTATGACGCGGGTCAGTTCCGGCTGGGTCTTCAAAAATTCGCGGACACGCTCGAATTCACGCGCGGCAGTTTCACAAATCGCCCCCGCGTCCGTCAATGTTCCCGATGCACCCAGTTTTTCGAGTTCGCGCAGGCGCGGCACCAGATGCGTCATGCCCATCGTCGCGCTCGCCCCGGCGCAACTGTGCGCCACGCGGCGGACGGCATCGGCCTTGCCGTCGCGGATGGCCTCGCGCATCTGGACGAACTGCTTTTGCGTCTGGTTGAAATACATCTCCACCAGCTCGCGCAAATTTTCGAGGTTGCCGTCCGTCAAATCATTCATCCGCACCAGATCCACCGGCGCATCCGTCGGGGTCTCCGGCGGGGCGGCGGCGCGGGGCATGGTCGAGTCCATCGCAATTTTTCCGCCCCATTTTTCAATCATGTCGCGGACATCTTTGGGCCGAACCGGCTTTGACAAATAATCATCCATGCCCGCCGCGAGGCACTTTTCGCGGTCGCCGGCCATCGCGTGCGCGGTCATCGCGCAAATGATGATGCGTGATTGGAAATTTTTTTGTTCGCCAGTCATTTGCCGCTTGCGAATCTGCCGCGTCGCCTCCAGCCCGTCCATTTCCGGCATCATCACGTCCATAAAAACTAGGTCGAACGGCTGCTGCTCGATGGCTCCCAGCGCCGCGCGACCGTTGTCGGCCACTTCCGGCTGGTAGCCGAGCTGCTGCAAAATCCGTTCCGCGACCTTCTGGTTGATCGCGTTATCATCCACGATCAATATATGCAACGGCAGCCGCGCCGCCAGTGACAGTTCGGCCTTGGGCGCTTCCGTCTTGCCGGCCGGAATGCGCGGACTCAACAACGCCCGTTCCAGAATCGCGCACAACTGCGCCGGCCGGACCGGCTTGTTGACCGCATGGGCAAACACCACCCGCGCGTCGTTCGCGCCACCGTCTTTTTTTCCCAGTGTCGTCAACAATACCACCGGCATCATCGTCGCGCTGGGAAATTTTTGGATTTCCGCCGCCACCGTCGCGCCATCCAGCCCTGGCAGCGCGGCATCCACCAAAGCCAAATCAAACGTCATGCCTTTGCGGAACAATTCCATCGCCTGCGCGGAATTTTCCACCGCCTGCGGCTGCATTCCCCAGCGGCGGCATTGCTCGAACAATAGATTTCTGATCGTCGCGTTGTCTTCCAGAATTAAAATCTTGAGTTCGGCCAGTTGCAACTGCCGTTTCGCATAAGCTGGCGGCGTGGAACCGTCCGGCACGGTCAGGTTGATGGTGAAATGAAAAGTCGAACCTTCGCCCGGCAGACTTTCCGCCCACATCCGTCCGCCCATCAATTCCACCAGTCGCCGGCTGATCACCAACCCGAGACCGGTGCCGCCGTATTTGCGCGCCGTGGAAGCGTCCGCCTGCGAGAACGGGCGGAACAAGCGCGCCAACCGGTCCGGCGGGATGCCGATGCCTGAATCGCGCACCGCAAAATGCAGACGCAGTGACTGCAAATCTTCCGCCTCCGCCGCCGACGGCGCGAGTTTTTGCACGCTCACCACCACGCTACCGTGCTCGGTAAATTTCAACGCGTTGCCCAGCACGTTCACCAGCACCTGCCGCAGCCGTTGCGCGTCGCCCACGACTTGCGCCGGAATCACATCCGCAGCTTCGTAAGCCATGTCCAGTTTTTTTTCGTTCGCGCGCGGCGAGAGCAAATCCAGCGACTCCTCGATGCAACTGCGCAAGTCGAACGGACGCCGCTCCAACTCCATCTTGCCCGCCTCGATCTTGGAAAAATCCAGGATGTCGTTGATGATGCTCAACAGCGATTCGCTGCTGTTGTAAATCGTGTCCAGATAACCGCGCTGGTCGGGTGTCAGCGGCGTCTCCATCAGCAAACCCGTCATCGCGATGACGCCGTTCATCGGCGTGCGGATTTCGTGGCTCATCGTCGCGAGGAATTCCGACTTCGCGCGCGAATTCGCCTCGGCGATCCGGCAGGCGTCCGTCAGTTCCTGCTGCCGCCGCGTCAATACCTCGAGGCGTTGCTTGAGGTGCAGCGCGCCGGCCAGCCGCGCCCGTAACAACCCATTTTCAAACGGCGTCTGGATGTATTCATTCAGGCCCAGATCAAAGGCCCGGAGCGTCGCCGAGGTTTCGCCCGCCGCGCTGAACGCGATGCTGAACACCGGCAGCGGCAGCGGATGGTGTTTTAACTGCCGCAGCAAATTCAGGCCGTCGGCCTCGGCGCTCTTTAAATCCAGAAAAATAAAATCCGGCGGATGCGTCTGCACATAACGCAGCGCGTCCGCGTAATTGGAAACCGAACCGAGATTGCCGCCGTCCAGCCGGACGACGAGCAGCAACGTTTCCGCCAGCTTGTGATCGGAACCGAGCAGCAGCGCGCTATATTTGTTGGGATTCATCCTATCCATGACCGCAGATCATTGAGTCGGGACAAACCATGTTTAGCAGATTTCCACAGCGCCAGCCAGACGAATTTTTATTTTCGCGAAGAAAAGACGGGGGGAAAATGTTTTTAATGACGTTCTTGCCATTGATTCGCGTAGCGGATTCCATGTGCCGCATTCTTAAAAATATCGCGACGTGAACTGTCCGCATTAAAATGTATGACCAGCCGTAAATGTACTTTTCACCATGCGGGATTGCCTTCAAATTCAGATTCGTGTAATTGCAAGTCGTATAAATTAAAATTCGCTTGAATCCGCCGAACGCAATCCTGCCAAACGTCTATCTCGCCCGCCACGGCGAAACCGCGTGGAGCCTCACCGGCCAGCACACGGGTCTCACGGATTTACCGCTGACCAAACACGGCGAGCGCAACGCCAGACACCTCGGCAAACGGCTGCGCGGACTCACTTTCGTCAAAGTGTTCACCAGCCCGCTGCAACGCGCCGCGCGGACGTGCGAACTCGCCGGTTTCAAGGCGGCGGCGGAAATTGACCAAGATTTGGTTGAATGGAATTACGGCGCTTATGAAGGTCGGCGCACGATTGAGATTCGCGCGGATCGTCCCGACTGGCAATTGTTTCGCGACGGCTGTCCCGGCGGCGAATCGCCGGAGCAAGTCGGCGCGCGCGCCGACCGCGTGATCAGTCGCGTGCGGGCGATTGCGGGTGACGTGCTGATTTTTTCGAGCGGACATTTTCTGCGGGTGCTGACCGCGCGCTGGCTTGGACTGGAACCCGCCGCCGGCCGATTTTTTGCGCTGGATACCGCCAGCTTGAGCGAGCTTGGCTACGAACACAGCCTGTCCGCCCCGGTGATCCGGTTGTGGAACGATACGCGCCATGTAGGCGAGTAATTTTGCCGCTTATCTACACTCTGCATCGTCCGACAAAATGGGGTGTTCACCCCATTCGTTTCTTCGCTTTCAAAAGCTAAACTTTCCGGCATAAATTAACCCGTCATGAATCCTCAAATATTAATTGATACCGCCAGCCAACTTGTCGCCGACCACAAAGGTTTGCTCGCGATGGACGAGAGCGATCCCACCTGCAACAAACGCTTCGCCAAGCTGGGCATTCCGCAAACCGCCGACGCGCGGCGCGCATATCGGGAATTGATTGTGACCGCGCCCGGCCTCGGCGAGAGCATCAGCGGCGCGATTCTCTACGACGAAACTATTCGCCAGCAAAAGAAAGACGGCACGCCCTTCGCCAAAGCCCTCGCCGCGGCGGGCATCGTTCCCGGCATCAAGGTGGACACTGGCGCGAAGGACATGGCCGCGCATCCCGGCGAAAAAATCACCGAAGGCCTCGACGGATTGCGCGAACGCCTGGCGGAATATTTTCAGATGGGCGCGCGTTTCGCCAAGTGGCGCGCGGTGATCACCATCGGCGAAAACATTCCCAGCCGCAGTTGCCTCGAGGCCAACGCGCAGACGCTCGCGCGCTACGCCGCGTTGTGCCAGGAAGCCGGACTCGTCCCCATCGTCGAGCCGGAAGTGCTCATGGACGGCGCGCATACTTTGGAGCAATGCCGCCGAGTCACCGAGGAAACCCTGCGCAATGTTTTCATCCAACTCAATTGCCAGCGCGTGCTGCTCGAAGGCATGATTCTCAAACCCAACATGGTGCTGCCGGGCTTGGATTGCCCGACACAGGAATCCGTGGACGAAGTCGCCGACGCCACGGTGAAAACTCTTTTGCGAACCGTTCCCGCTGCTGTGCCGGGAATTGCCTTTTTATCCGGCGGCCAGCCCAGCGAACTCGCCTCGGCACGTCTGAACGCGATGAATGTCCGGTTCAAATCGCGAATGCCCTGGGCGTTGACCTTCTCATTTTCCCGCGCGATTCAACAACCGGCCTTGGAAATCTGGCAAGGCCAAGAAGCCAAAGTAAAATCCGCGCAGCAAGCTTTGATACATCGTGCGCAGTGCAATCGCGCCGCCCGCCTTGGCGCATATTCCGCCGCGATGGAAGGGACATAATTACGGGAGCAGAAGCTACGTCAACAATTTGGAAGGTGGGCGGAACCCATCAACGTCTGGAATCTTGATGAAAGTTTGCTGACCAAGCAACATACCATTGAATGTTCCGATTAATGTATGGTCTTTTCCGTCCGCCGCGTAAAAAATTCTCATAGTTTTACTCACTGGGATTGCCATCTTGCTTGACTCCCGCAAAGTATTTGCCAACCTGCGCATGACTTTGACGGAGAGATGGCCGAGTGGCTGAAGGCGCTGGTTTGCTAATCCAAAACTTCACTTGCGCGACAACACCCCAAACAGACACTTTCCCCGCACGAATAAAGGCTACAATCGCAGTTCACGCAAAACTCACGAAACGCCCGTTTCACGCACAGTTTCACACTTCCGCTGTTGCAACCTGTTGCACGGAAAGCGACCGGTTTTTGAAACCATTGCCGGTTCGCTGCGATTCTGTTTTCAAGGTGCAAAGCAACCGTGCAACACCTGTTTGTTGCACTGGTTTTAAGCCGTGCGGATTCGTGGCTGGCTTGGCGCGTGGCGTGAGATTGAATCACGGGCGGGACTTTGGAGCAGGCGGGAGTTTTTGGAGATCAAAGCGGCTGTAATCGAATCCTAGCTGGTCTCGCCAAAATAGCCGCGCGACGGAAATTTTCATGGCGCGGGCGCTCACGTTCAAATCACCCATCCAACGGACTCCGCACCCCCAGCCCCGGCTTCTGCATCACATGGGTATAAATCTGCGTCGTCGTCACACTCTTATGACCCAGCAAATCCTGCACCGT
>PLHK01000084.1 GCA_003139955.1 Limisphaerales bacterium | reverse complement strand
TGAGCCGGATCATTTTTTCCGCCGCGATTTTGTCGGGGCAACGGACGATGTTCGCTTCGACTTCGGAAAATTTCACCTTGTCAGGATTTATCTCCGCCGAAATTTTCTGGACTTGCTTGACGTAAGCCAGTGTCTCGACGCCGAATTTTTCGCGCAGAATTTTCTTCGCAATCGCACCGGCAGCGACGCGTCCAACAGTTTCGCGCGCGCTCGCGCGGCCGCCGCCCGCCCACGCGCGGATGCCGTATTTGGCGAAGTAAGTGTAATCGGCGTGCGAGGGACGGAACTTGTCCTTCATCTCGTTGTAGGCTTCCGAGCGCTGATCCTCGTTTTTTACCCAGAGCGAAATCGGCGTGCCCAGCGTCAGCCCTTTTTCGGAAATACCGGAGAGGATTTGAACCGTGTCTGATTCCTTGCGCGGCGTGACGATTTTAGATTGCCCCGGTCGGCGACGATCCAAATCCGGCTGGATGTCCGCTTCGGAGAGTTTGAGTCGCGGCGGGCAGCCGTCCACGACCACGCCCACGCCGCCGCCGTGCGATTCGCCCCACGTCGTGATGCGAAACAATTGTCCAAAGCTGCTTGCCATGCCGTGATTGTGCGAAAAAAGTCCGGCGCGGTCAAATCTCCTTGAAACTTGAATCCTCAAACCGGAAACTGCCCGCGAGCATGAATCGCATCGTAGAAAAATTCGCCGCGCTAAAATGCGCCGGCAAAAAAGCTTTCGTCGTCTATATCGGCGCGGGTGATCCGAATCTTGAAGCCACACGCGAACTCGCGCTCGCGTTCGATAAATCAGGCGTGGACATCCTAGAACTCGGCGTGCCGTTCAGCGATCCGCTCGCCGACGGTCTGGTGAACCAACTCGCCGCGCAGCGCGGCTTGGAATCCGGCACCACGCCGCCGAAACTTTTGGAAACGATCGTCGCCATTCGCACGGAATCTCAAATTCCTATTGTTCTCTACATTTATTTCAACCTGATTCACAAAGTCGGCTTGGAAAGATTTATCGCCGACGCCGCGCGCGCGGGCGTGGATGGTTTGCTCGTTTTGGATTTGCCGCCGGAAGAATCGGACAATTACGAAGCGCTGATGAAAAAATCCGGCCTCTGCCACATTTATCTCGTCGCGCCGACGACGCCGGAAGCGCGCATGGAAAAAATCGTCAAGCGCGGCAGCGGATTCATTTATTACATCTCGCGCGAAGGCGTGACCGGAATGCAGACGAGCGTCGCGACCAATCTCGCGTCGCAAGTTGCCAAAATCCGCGTGCACACGGACTTGCCGATTGCCGTCGGCTTCGGCATCTCCAATCCTGAACAGGCGAAGCTTGTCGCATCAGCGGCGAACGGGTGCGTGGTCGGCAGCGCGATTGTGAACCAGATTGCCGAAAATGGAAAATCACCGGAACTCGTCGCCAAAGTTAGTGCGTTTGTGAAATCGCTCGGCGACGCGGTGAAAACAATTTAACCACGGATAAACACGGATGGACACGGATCAAAAAAGAACTTTTAATTCAGGTTTGAGATTTTAATCCGTGTTTATCAGTGTCCATCCGTGGTTGACAATTTATGAGCACAAAAACCAAGACTGATATCAAAAACCGTTATGTCATCATCATGGCCGGCGGGCGCGGCGAGCGGTTCTGGCCGTTGAGCCGCAAGATAATGCCCAAGCAATTGCTCGCGCTGCTCGGCAAAAAATCATTTTTGCAGGAAGCCGTCGAGCGTGTGCTGCCGATTGTTCCCGCAAAAAATATTTTCGTCATCACCAACGAGGCGCAATTGGCCGAAGTGCGAAAGCAGTTGCCGAAAATTCCGAAGGGAAATCTGGTCGCCGAACCGGTTGGCCGCGACACTTGCGCCGCCGTCACGCTCGGCGCGGCGCTGGTCGGCGCACGTTCAACGACGGGCGTGATGGCGGTTTTACCAGCAGATCATGTCATTCCCGACGCGAAAAAATTTCAGCAGGTTTTGTCCGACGCGTTTGACGTGGCCACGCAGGGACAGGCGATTGTGACCATCGGCATCAAGCCGACCGAGCCAGCGACGGGTTACGGTTACATCCAAACGGGAACAGAATTGCCGACGCCGCCGGGCGCGAAAAAAACCAAGACGGTTTTTTTCAAGGCGGAAAAATTTGTCGAGAAGCCGAATTACGAAACCGCGCTGGATTACGTCAACAGCGGGCAATATCGCTGGAACGCGGGGATGTTCGTCTGGAGTTTCATCACGGTCACGAACGGATTGGAGAAGCATCAGCCGGAAATGTTTGCCGCGTGCCAGCGCTGGTTCAAGGTCGCGAACCATCCCGCGAAGCTCGCGAAAGTGCTGGTGAAGGAATATCCGGCGATCAAAAAAGTCTCGATTGATTACGCGCTGATGGAGCACGCGCAAAATGTCATCGTGGCCGACGGCGCGTTTGAATGGGACGATCTCGGCGCGTGGCCGGCGCTGGCGCGGCACGTCAAGCAAGATGCCGAGGGCAACGCCGCCATGGCGGATTTCATCCATGTGGACGCGGCGCGAAATATAATTTATGACGCGCGGACAAAAAACCGCACGCCGATCGCCGTGGTCGGCTTGCGCGATTCAATTTTGGTGCAGACGGACGACGCGGTGTTGCTCGCGCACAAATCGCAGGCGCAAAAAATCAAGGAGCTGGTCAAAAAGCTCGGCGAGGATGCGCGGTTGAAGAAATTGGTTTAAGCGTTGAAAAAGTTGTCCGCGTTTTCACAAACGCGGTTATGAACTGATTTATTTTACAGTAATAAGTCAGTTCTGATAGCCAGTCTTTTCCCGCCAAGTTTTATTTCGTATCCGGCACCGGCTTGGTCAGAGCTGGCAGTTCAATCGGCGATTTCACCACCGGCAACTCCATCGGCTTGGGCCGGCGCGTGCCGCCTTTCACCACCACGTCGCCGTCATCATTCACAGCGAGGTGCGGGCGCGAGAAAAAATTGTCGTAATAATCCAGCGACGCCACGGTGCCGTCGGGATTCACAATCGCATCGCTAAACGACTGCGCGCCCGTCTGCCACAGCACGTTCAAACGGCTCTGCCGGTCCACCTGCGCCTCGGGATGCGCGAACGAAACCATCGGCCCCAGCGCCGACACTTTATAGACCGTCGCCTCCGCCGCGTCGCTGACCTGCACATACAGGCGCAGTTGGTCTTTCAAATAGTTCGCCTCTTCCAAAGTGTATTTGCGCACCATCGGCGCGCCGTTTGTGTCCCCCGGCACGCCAAAATCCTGCTGCCACAATTTCGCGCCCGTGATCACATCGAACGGCTGCGGCGGGCTGGCCAGTTGTGCGCTCCAGTCCTTGATGCGCAGCGTCGCGATCACGCGATAGCGTCCCGGCTTGGTCATGGAAAAATACGGCTGCAAATCCACGCGCTTGATGGCGAGTTGCATGTTTTCCAGGTCAAACTCGCCCAGCACCGGCACCTCGGCATTCTTGATGACCACAAAACCGTCCGACGATTCCACGTTGAAGGTCAGCCAGTCCGCATCCGCGCCGAGGTGCAACTGCTGGCCGGAACGATTCGTGATCTTGACCGCAAGCGGCACGGATTCGCACGGCAAAAACTCATCCTGATCGAGGGACAAATCCACGCTGACCTGCGCCGACGCGTGTAAAAACGCCAGCACCGCCAGACTGAACACGAATAAGGTTTTCATGTGATGGTGGACAAGTTAAACCGCCCCGCGTTCGAGGCAACCTAAAAGAAGCCGGCGTGATTTTGGCGCCCACCCAAAAATTCCCTCTTGTCATGCGGCCGTTTCCTGCTAGGTTGTGAGCCCTTTTTATGAAAACGGACATTCATCCGAAATATGTGGACGCCGAGATCCGTTGCGCCTGCGGCAACGTCATCAAGACCCGTTCCACCAAGCAGACCATCATCATCGGCATCTGCAACTCCTGCCACCCGTTTTACACCGGCCAGCAGAAGTTCGTGGACACCGCCGGCCGCGTGGACAAATTCCAGCAGCGCGCCGCCAAGACGCTCGCCGCACAGGCCGAGCACGCGACGAAGAAAAAGAAAAAAGTTTAGCTTTGCCACCAACGCCGCCCGCAGCGCCGGAATTCTCCGGAGTTGCGGGCGGCTTGTTTTTTCCAGCCACGGATTAACACAGATAAACACGGATTAAATTTGTAAAGCTCGACCGCCTTTTCGGTATCCGTGTCCATCCGTGGTTAAAATAATAATGGACTTGCGCCCGCACATTGAAAAATTCCGCAAGCGCTTTGCCGAGCTCGAATCCTTGTTGAGCGATTCCAAGGTTTTCGATAATCCGCAAGCCGCGCAGGAATTGTCGCGCGAATACGCCCGTCTCAAAGACCTCGTCGCGGCGGGCGCGGCGTATTTGAAAGCCGTCGCCGACCTGGAAGAAAACCGCGCGCTGCTCAAAACCGAATTGTCCGATTCAGAATTGGCATTAATGGCGAAGGACGAAATCACGCGGCTCGAAGCGGATGAGAAAAAATTGGCGCAGCAAATCCAGTTCGGCCTCGTGCCGCCCGACCCGACAGATTCGCGCAACACGATTGTGGAAATTCGCGCTGGTGCGGGCGGCTCAGAATCCGCTTTGTTTGCCGCCGATCTGTATCGTATGTATTGCCGTTACGCCGAGGCGCGCGGTTGGAAAACGCAGACGCTCGATTCCAGCGTGTCCGATCTGGGCGGCTTCAAGGAAATTATTTTTCAGATCAACGGCATGGATGTTTTCAAGCGGATGAAATACGAAAGCGGCGTTCACCGCGTCCAGCGCGTGCCGGCGACCGAGGCGCAAGGCCGCATTCACACCAGCACTTGCACCGTCGCCGTTTTGCCCGAGGCGCAGGAAGTGGACATCGAAATCAAGCCTGACGAAATTGAAATCAATTGCTGCCGCGCGTCCGGCAAAGGCGGTCAGGGCGTGAACACGACCGATTCCGCCGTGCAAATTATTCACAAGCCAACGGGGTTGATTGTGCGTTGCGCCGACGAGCGCTCGCAGCAAAAAAATCGCATCACGGCAATGACGGTTTTGCGCTCGCGTCTGCTCGAAGCGAAAATCGCCGAGGAAAACGCGAAATACGCCGCGCATCGCAAAGACCAGATCGGCACCGGCGACCGCAGCGAAAAAATCCGCACCTACAATTTTCCGCAGAACCGCGTCACGGATCATCGCATCGAAGTGACGCTTTATAATTTGTCCGTGTTCATCGAAGGCAATCTGGACGAACTGATTGACCCGTTGATGACGCACGACATGGAAGAAAAACTGGCCGCATTACAAACATGAGCTTGCCCACACACATCAAAGGACTGATTTTTGACTGCGACGGCACTTTGGCCGACACGATGCCGCTGCACTGGCACGCGTGGCAGATGATCACGCAGCGCCACAACCTGCATTTCCCCGAAGACCGTTTTTATTCGCTCGGCGGCGTGCCGTCGCGCGACATCTTGAAAATGCTGTCGGAGGAACAAGGCCGTCCGCTCGACCATATCGCCGTGGCGCACGAAAAGGAAAACGCCTACCTGCCGCTCATGGCGCAGGTCGAGCCGATCCAGGCCGTCGTGGAAATCGCGAAAGCAAATTTCGGAAAAATTCCGATGGCGGTCGCGTCCGGCGGCACACAGCCGATCGTCATTGACGTGCTGGAACATCTGAAAATCCGGCATCTGTTTGCCGCCGTCGTGACGAGCGAGATGGTGAAAAACCAAAAGCCTGCGCCGGACATTTTTCTGGAAGCGGCGCGGCGCATCGGTGTGGAACCGAAATTTTGTCGCGCTTACGAAGATACGGATTTGGGTTTGCAGGCCATCCGCTCCGCCGGCATGGACGCGGTGGACGTGCGCAAATTGCGCGGGTGAAAACGTGCCTCAAGCGCGTTTTGGAGTCTTGCGATTTTTCGGCGGCGGCATCGCCCGGACGATACAAACCGTTCAGCGGGGCTTCAACGGGAAAGGAGATACATTGTTTGTTTTGGAAAGTTGAACGTGACCAAATACCGCGCTAGAAATCGCAGCCCGATCATATTTTCATCCGGGCATTCACTTATTATGACATGGCGGTGGNNGGCGGTAGACATTGCCATCAAACATGACTTTTTCAAAAAAGGCTACGCGCACCAGTGACACTCCGGCGGTTGTCGTTACATTGGTCGCCACGGCGGTTTGTTTCCTCAATTCCTGCTGGAACAGTTTCAGTTTCAAAGCGCCATCAAGCGTGCAACCAGTATCAACGGAAAACCGCGTATTCATTAATCCGAAAAAGTTCGTGCAAGTTGAGATTTCGCCAGAAAAATTGGCAATCGGGAATGCTTTGCCCAATCTGGCTGTTTGCAAATGATCTGGATCAAGAAAGCGCATTTTTCTGGCGGCGAAATCCAACTGAATGCAGTAGTGCCGCAGGCAATCCATGCCCAAGACGCCCTTGATGGATGATTGACCGGAGAGAATCCGGCTCAAATCGTCTGTCGTAATCTGGTCATCTAACAGCAACCGGGTGCCGCCCAGATAAAGTTTGGGCGTTTCATATACGCCTGAGGTTCGTTTTCCAGCCGAGTAATCCCAGTTCAGCGTGGTCGTTCCGAGACGCTTCCCCAACTTTGCTTCCAAGGATTTGTCCAAGGTGGTGGAATCGCTTC
>PLHK01000162.1 GCA_003139955.1 Limisphaerales bacterium | reverse complement strand
TCGCGCATATTGACCACGGCAAAACCACGTTGTCAGACCGTTTGCTGCACCGGACGGGAACGATTGCGACTCGCGATATGTCGGAGCAGTTGCTTGACGCGATGGATTTGGAACGGGAACGGGGAATTACGATCAAAGCCCATCCCGTGACGATGTTGTATAAGGCTAAAAACGGGGAAACGTATGAATTGAATCTCATAGACACTCCGGGTCACGTTGATTTCGCCTACGAAGTGTCGCGCAGCTTGAGCGCGTGCGAAGGGGCGTTGCTGGTGATTGACGCGGCGCAGGGCGTTGAGGCGCAGACGGTGGCGAATTATCATCTGGCGGCGAAGTTGAATCTCGAAATCATTCCCGTCATCAACAAGATTGACCTCGGCCACGCGGACGTGCCGCAGGCGAAACGGCAGTTGGAAGACGTGCTGGCGATCCCTGCGGAACTGGCGATCCCGTGCAGCGCGAAGCAGGGCATCGGCATCGAGGACATCCTTGAAGCGATTGTCGCGCGCATTCCGCCGCCGAAGCCGACGGGCGAACCGAGTTTACAGGCGCTGGGTTTTGATTCTTATTTCGACACTTACAAAGGCGTTGTCACGCATGTCCGCGTGTTCAACGGCGAATTGAAGGCCGGACAAATGGTCAAGCTTTTGCACTCCGGCAAAACCGTCGAGGTCAAGGAAGTCGGCAGCTTCAATCCGAAACCTTACACGCGCGAGAAACTGGAAGTCGGCGAGACGGGCTATTTTACCGCGAACATCAAGAGCGCGGCGGAAGTCAAAATGGGCGACACGATTACCGACGCGCGAAATCCTTCCGGCGTGCTGCCCGGTTTCAAGGAAATTCATCCGATGGTGTTCAGCGGAATTTATCCGATCAACACGGCGGATTACGAGGCGTTGAAATCTTCGATGGCAAAATTGAAGCTGAACGATTCTGCGTTCGTTTATTCATCGGAAACCTCCGTCGCACTCGGATTCGGATTTCGTTGCGGCTTTCTCGGCTTGTTGCACTTGGAAATTGTGCAGGAACGTTTGCGCCGCGAATACGACATGGACATCATCGCGACCTATCCGAGCGTGGTCTATAAAGTCACGCTCACCGACGGCACGCTGAAACAGGTGGACAACCCGGCGTTCATGCCGGACTTGACTTACATCGCCAAGATCGAGGAACCGATGGTAAAGGCGTTCGTGATTTGCCCGAACGAAAACATCGGCGACATGATGGCGTTGGTTTCAGAAAAGCGCGGCGCGGTGGAACACACGGAAACGCTGGATTCACGCCGCGTGATGCTGACGAGCTTGATTCCGCTGAACGAAATCCTGATTGATTTTCACGACCGTATCAAAAGCATCACGCGCGGCTTCGGCTCGATGGATTACGAACCGGCGGATTACGCGGAGAGCGACATGGTGAAACTCGACATGCTTGTCAACACGGAGCCGATGGACGCATTTTCGTGCGTCGTCCACCGCACGAAGGCGGAGGGCAGGGGACGCACGCTGGCGGAAAAGTTGAAGGAAGTCATCCCGCGCCAGCAATTTCAGGTGAAGATTCAGGCAGCCATCGGCGGAAAAATTGTCGCGTCCGAAGTCATCAGCGCGTTCCGTAAGGACGTGACGGCGAAATGTTACGGCGGCGACGTCTCGCGCAAACGCAAATTGCTGGAGAAACAGAAGGAAGGCAAAAAGCGCATGAAATCCATCGGCAACGTGGACATTCCACAAGAAGCTTTCATTGAAGTGCTGAAGGCGTAAAATGAACCCATGAATTTTACCAAAAACAAATGGTATCGCGTGTTGGGATTCGTGATGGTTCCGCTGGGACTGTTCCTGACCGTGGCGGCATTTCATGCGCAAGGCAAGCCGGCGCACAGCGTCCCGTGGGTCAAGCTCGGGCCGGTCGGCTTGATGCTGATTATCGGCGGTATCGGCCTGCTGTTCCTGCCGGACAAGATCAAATTCAAATGAACGGAAACCAACCCAGTTACGTCAGAGCAGGGGATCATTTATGACGATGTTACGCTGGTTCATTTCCAAGACCGTTCGCGAGGCGTGCGCGGCGCACAAGCATTATCGCCGCCTGCTCAAGGCGCAGCGCGACATCCTTGCACCCGCCGCCATCGGCGCGGTTCAGGTGAAACTGGATGAACTGAGCGCGGCCATCGCCGAAGGCCACACGGGAAAAATCCGCATCAAGGTCGAGGAGTTGCAATTCGCCGCCGACAAAAACATTAAGCCGTATCCGAACGCGTCCTGGCGCGAGAACGTGGAGGTGCTCTTGGTCGCGCTCGCGGTGGCGATGGCCATCCGCACATTTTTTCTGCAGCCGTTCAAGATTCCCACCGGCTCGATGCAGCCGACGTTGTTCGGCGTGACCTCCGTGCCGGATTTCACCAAGATCAACTATTGGCAGGCGGACAAAGTCAAGGAACGCGCGGAACTGTTTGAGCAGCTTAAATTGCGTGACGACCTGCAAATCCCGACGGGTTGGGCACGCATCAAGGCGTGGCTGCACGGCGATTCGTATGTTCACGTCGTGGCCAAGAACGATGGCATGGTGGACTCGGTCAGCGCGCCGACCAAATTTTTGATTTTCAACATCAAGCAAAGCCTCACTATTAACGGCGTGGAGCACACCATCTGGTTTCCGCCGGATTTCGGTGAGGCGCCACTGGTGAGGCGCGCCGGTCTCGAACCCGGACATTTTTACCACAAGGGCGACGACGTGTTGAAAATGAAAGTCAGTGCGGGCGACCATTTGTTCGTGGATCGGATTAGTTACAATTTCCGCAAGCCGACGCGCGGCGAGATCGTGGTGTTTGAAACGCGCGGCATCAATAATCCCGACGCCACCGGCGTGAACCAGATGCCGCAGGATGAATTTTACATCAAGCGGCTCGTGGCGCTGCCGGGCGAAAAAGTCCAGATTGGCGATGACCGGCATCTCATCATCAACGGCGAACGGCTCGATGCCAGCACCCCACATTTTGAACGGGTTTATGGCTTTGACCCCAACAAGCCGCCGCACGAAAGCCAATGGTCAGGCCATTTGAACGGAACCGTGGCCGCGACCTACGGGCAATACTCGAACCTGCCTTATTTCCCCGACGCCGCGACCGTCTATAACAACGACGGCGATTCCTACCTGGTCATGGGCGACAACACCTGCAACAGTTCCGACTCGCGCGTGTGGGGCAGTTTCCCGGCACAAAACGTCATCGGCAAAGCCTTCTTCGTCTATTGGCCGTTGACGGATCGCTTCGGCTGGGGCAACCGCTGATTTAATCCGATGAAAACGGAAACCGTTCTCATCACCGGCGCATCCTCCGGTATCGGACTGGAACTGGCAAAATGCTTTGCGGCGGACAAATCCAACCTGATTCTCGTCGCGCGCAGCACGGACGCACTTGAAACGCTTGCAAACGAACTGCGCCGCGAACACAAAATTGAAGTCCACGTCATCACTTCCGATTTAGCGCGCCCGGAAGCGCCGTCGGAAATTTTTGCGCAAACCGGTAAGTTGGGTTTGACGGTGGACGTGCTGGTGAACAACGCCGGTTTCGGACTGCACGGCGGCTTCGCGGAACTACCGTTGCTGCGGCAATTGGAAATGATTCAGGTAAACATCGCCGCTCTGGTGGAGCTGACCGGGCTTTTTTTGCCCGGCATGATTCAGCGGAGTTGCGGCGGAATTTTGAACGTCGGATCGGTCGCCGGATTTTTGCCCGGCCCGCAGATGGCTGTTTATTACGCGAGCAAGGCGTTCGTGCTGTCGTTCTCCGAGGCGCTGCACGAGGAGTTGCGCGGCACGGGCGTCCGCGTCACAGATCTTTGTCCGGGGCCGACCGAGACCAATTTCTTCAAAGTCGCCCGCAGCCATCGCATCCGGGAAACGCGCACCCGCAAGATGTCCGCCGCGTTGGTGGCGCAGATCGGCCACCGGGATTTTCGTAACGAGAAATGTTTATCCGTGCCGGGAATGCAAAATAAAATGCTGGCGTTGGTGGCGTCAAAACTTCTGCCCCGGCCAGCCGTGCGCAAGCTCGTCAATCGCTACAACAAGCTGAAGTGATCATTTCGCGATCATCCCGCTCTGGCGCGCGTAATTGAAAATGCCGCCGGCATCCACAACCGGGCGCACGTCGCCGAGCGGTTTGAAATGATACACCTTGCCGGTGGCCCGCGCGGTAACGGTCGCGGCGTCAAGGTCAACGGTCACGATGTCGCCGGTTTTTAAAACGTCGCAGAGGCGCTCTGTGATTTCGCACGGATAGAGTTCGCCGGTGGCGACGCAGTTACGGAAGAAAATGCGCGCGAAACTTTCCGCAAGGACGAGCTGGCAATTGGCGGAGCCGAGCGCGATGGGCGCGTGTTCGCGCGAACTGCCGCAGCCGAAGTTTTTCCCGCCGACGACGATGGGATAATCGCTGTCGAGCTGGCCGGCCTTGACGTAGCGGATCGGGTAGAGCGAGGCGGGCAAACCATCGAGCGCGTAGCTGCCGAGCTTTTCATATTCCTCGGCTATGGTCGGCACGAGGTTCAAAAATTGCGCGGAGATGATTTGATCGGTGTCNNACGGGGCCGGTAAAAACAGATTGCATAGCGAGCGTAATGTGCCGTGCGCGGCGGAAATTTTCAATCAGATTTACGCGGGTCAATTTGTTTGTGGAGTTTGGCGCATTCCATTTCAATAACTTTGATGATCAAATCTCTGGACTGGGTGTTGGGTGAAATATACAAGAAGACCATGCCAGAAATTTTCTTTTGGAGCGTTGGAAAACGGCAGACAGCGATATTTTCAAAACCGTTAAAATACTTAAAGCCATTGGTGTGGTTGATTTCATCGTAGCTGATATCAATTTGTTCCGGCCATTGCCGTAAATTATTAATGCTGGCATTAGGCGGTAGACCCGATGGGTCAGGCGGCATATATGATATGCCCCAATGCCCATCAGATTCCCATAGACAAGATTCCGCATAGTTGGTGAGGCATGGGCAATTCGCTTTCAGAACCAGCAAGTCATTGTGGATGGCGCGAATCACAGCATTCAACTCGGCATTGGTCTCACCCGCAGAAACAGCGCAGGGCGCGAGAAAAGCCAATGACAATAGGCTTAAAATGACGGCCAATGATTTCATGCTGCGACTTTACGCCTGCGCACGGTATTTTCAACTGAAATCAGATTTCCACCGGCAGCTTTTTGAGTCAGCGCGGCTTCATTCGGGGGCGATGACGTAAACCGAGTTGGATTTCACTTCCACGTTCAACCCGGCATAGATGCTTTCGGGGGTGACCCATGGGCCACCATATTGTAATAATTTCTGTTCCTGCGCCTTCAACTCGGAATACACGTTGAACCGGCGTTCGAGAATGACGCGCTGGGCCACGTCTTGCAGGAAACGATTTTCGAGCAGGGCATATTCCTTATGGGCTTGCACCAGAGCTTGATTGGTCTGGCTCAGGCTGGACTCGGTCAAGGTGATCTGCTGGTTAAGGGCGGCGATTTGGTTGGTCAAATCCAGAAGGCTCTGATCCAGAGATTGCTTTTCCGAAGTAGCATCCGCTAATTGACGGTTTAGGCCGGTGATTTGATCCGTTTGGATAGCGATGTTGGATTGGGCTTCGGCCAGATGGTTGGAGAACGTCAGAGCGTCAGACGACGATTCGGCCAGGCTGTTGGACAGGCTGAGCAGAGTGGTGTCGCGGTCGGAAATTTGTGACTGCGCCGTGTCTAAACGATTAGAATAATCGGTTATCGTGCCGGCAGCCGTGTCCAACAGTGCGCTGTCTTTCTGTTTCGTCATGACCAGGACAACCGCCAAGGCGATGCTTACCACGATAAAAGCTATGATTAAATATGTTTTCATTGTTATGCGCCAAAAACTTCATCGTCTGGCTGCGATGGGAGCCGGATTTGCTTTCCGGCCGGCCAAATCGGAGCGGCAGATGTTTCTTAAGGCTATAGCTTGAAAAAGCCGGTTCCGGTTGGCAAGGCCATTTGATGACTTTATGCGGACAATCGGAAAAACCGTGAAGACGGCATTCGTTCAAAGCTGCGGTTTGTTTCCGGATGCGACAGTTGAATTTCTTTGTTCGCGCCTGCGCAAAGCGATGACCGCGATGGTGCAGGCCGTCCACGTCGGCAGGTCTTCCAAAACCGGGACGAGTTCGATGACGAACGTGGGCAGGAGCAGAATGTGAAAGCCAATCGCCCAGCTTGTCAGCACCATCGCCACGCAATCAATGGCCTGATCGCCAAAAACCCAGCCGAGCGGGCCGAGGAGCAATTGCAATCCGTCCGCGAAGACGGCCACCGCGAGCGCGAGGAAAATCCGCGTGCGCGTCAATTTTGGCGCGCGCAATCTCCTATTCAAGCTGTCAGGCAGTTTCATCTGGCCGGACGAATTGAAACCAATCCGCTTGCCGATACCAAGCCCGTTTCTATAATTGCGCCGTGCTCGACATCAAATTAATCCGCGAAAAAACTGATTTTGTCCGTGCTCGACTCGCCACGCGTGGGGCACGAGACGAAATAAAGATTGAAGAAATTCTTAAACTCGATGAGGTGCGCCGTGACGCGCTCTCAAAAGTCGAAAAACTCAAAAACGAACGGAATCGGGTTTCCAGAGAAATTGGTGCCTTGATGGCAAAAAAAGAATTACACGCGGCTGAAGCAAAAAAATTAGAAACAAAAGAATTGGGTGAAACAATTGCCCATGTGGATAAACAAATCGCAGAAATAGAGGTAAATCGCGATGCGTTGATGTTGCAACTGCCGAATCTTCCGCACGAATCAATTCCCCTTGGCAAATCGGCGGAAGATAATCCCGAAGTGCGCGTTCACGGCACGAAGGCAAATTATGATTTCAAGCCCAAGTCGCACGTTGAACTTTGCGAATCGCTCAAGCTGGTGGATTTTGCCCGCGCCGCGAAACTTTCTGGCAGCGGATTTTTACTTTATACGAATTGGGGCGCGCGGTTGGAACGCGCGTTGATTTCGTTTCTGCTCGATTTACACATCACGGAACATGGCTACACGGAAGTGTCGCCGCCATTTATGGTCGGCGAGCAATGCATGGTCGGCGTCGGCCAGTTTCCGAAATTCAAAGACCAATACTACGGCGTTGCGGAAGGCGGACGTGTGGAAGAACTCGGAAAACTGTATTTGATTCCGACCGCCGAAACGCCGGTGGCGAACATTCATCGCGAAGAAATTCTGGCGGAGAAACAATTGCCGATAAAATATTGCGCCTACACGCCGTGTTTTCGCGGCGAGGCGGGTGCGGCGGGCGTAGGCACGCGCGGCATGATCCGGGTGCACCAGTTCGATAAAGTTGAATTGATCAAAATCGTGAAGCCGGAGAATAGTTACGACGAATTGGAAAAAATGGTCGCGAACGCGGAAAAAGTTTTGCAACTGCTCGGTTTGCATTACCGAGTAATTTTGCTGTGCACCGGCGACATGGGTTTTGGCAGCGCCAAGACTTACGACATCGAAGTCTGGGCGCCGGGGCAGGGCAGCTATCTCGAAGTTTCGAGCTGCTCGAACTGCGAAGATTTTCAAGCGCGCCGGATGAACTTGCGTTTCAAAACAGAAACCGGCGAAAATAAATTTCCGCACATCCTCAACGGCAGCGGCACGGCGCTGGCGCGGTTGTTCGTGGCGTTGATCGAAACGCATCAGCAGGCCGACGGCAGCGTTTTGATTCCCGAGCCGTTGCAGCCGTATTTGAAAACCGAAAAAATTTCCGCCTAAACCATGGCCGCAAAAATTCTCAAGAGGCGCAAAAAGACTTTTGTGACTTTTGCGATTTTTTGCGGCTGATGACCATGAAAATCCTTCTTGCCAGCAGCGAAGTTTTTCCGTTCTCGAAAACGGGCGGCTTGGCGGACATGGTCGGCGCGCTGGCGCGGGCGCTGGCCAATGCCGGCCACGAAGCGCGGGTAATCACGCCGCTGTATCGCGGCATCCGTGAGAAATTTCCGGCGCTGCGCAAGGTGGACTGGTATTTTAACCTGCCGCTGGGACGGCAATATGTGCCGGCGGAATTGTGGGAGCTGGATGTGGCGCGCGGACTGAAGATTTATTTTATAGATCAGCCCGGCTATTTTGACCGCGCGGGAATTTATCAGGAAAATAATTTCAGTTATGCCGACAATGCCGAGCGCTACATTTTTTTCTCCAAATGCGTCGTGCATCTGGCGCGTTATCTGGCGTGGCGCGCGGATGTCATTCATGTGCATGACTGGCAGGTGGCGCTCGTTCCCGCACTGGTCATGCAGCAAAAAAGCGAAGGGTGGGGGAATCCGCCGCCAACTTGTTTGACGATTCACAATCTGGCTTATCAAGGAGTTTTTTCGGGGTCGGCTTTTGAATTAACGAATCTGCCGAAATATTTTTTCAATACCGAGGGCGCAGAGTTTTTTGGTTTTTTGAATTGTCTCAAGGCCGGCATCGCGTTCGCCGATTTTATCACCACGGTCAGTCCGCGTTACGCCCGCGAAATCACCACGGAAGAATTTGGCTGCGGCTTGGACGGGATGTTGCGCCGCCGCCAAAAAGACATGACCGGCATCTTGAACGGCGTGGATTACAGCGAATGGAACACGACCAAGAACGCTTACTTGTCCAAGCCATATTCCGCCGGGCGCATGGCGGGAAAAAAAATCAACAAGCTGGAGTTGCAACGGCAGTTCGCCCTGCCCGTTGATGAAACAATCCCGCTCTTCGGCACCATTTCACGGCTGGCCGATCAAAAAGGCGTGGACATCCAGCTTGGTGCGCTGGCCGAGATGTTGAACACTAAAATGCAATTCGTGCTCTTGGGCAGCGGTTCACCGGAATACGAACGCGGCTATCGCGATCTGGCACGGCATTTTCCCGGCAAAGTCGCCGTCCGATTTGGCTACGATGAAACGCTGGCGCACCAGATCGAGGCAGGTTGTGATTTTTTCCTCATGCCATCGCGCTTTGAGCCGTGCGGATTGAATCAAATGTATAGCCTGCGTTACGGCACGATTCCAATCGTGCGCGCGACCGGCGGTCTCGATGACAGCGTGGTGGATTGGACGCAAAACCCCAGGCTGGCCACCGGCATCAAATTTACCGAATACACTTCGCGCGCCTTGGCAAAAGCCATCCGCAAGGCACTGGTGCTGCACAGTCAGCCCAAATTGCTGAACGCCTGTCGCAAAAACGCGATGAAAGCTGATTTTTCCTGGGAAAAGACGGTTCATGAGTATTTGGCCGTTTACATGAAATACAAAAGCGAGCGGACAAAATATTAAATATAACAAACATTGTGCATACTTAACTATTTACTTTGGAAGGTTTGATTTTACATGAATTTGATTCCTTACCCGCGTTCGATAAAATTTGTTCAAGGGCATTTTTTGCTTCCGCGACACAAACCATTGGCTGCAATTCAAGTTGTTCATTCTAATTCAGCGCCAAATCATCCTGAAGGTTATGCGCTGACGATATCAAAAAATGGAATTCAAATTTTATTTCACGAAACCGGCGGCCTGCGCGCAGCCACGGCAACGTTGCGGCAACTGCTGCGCGAATATGGACGACGTCTGCCCTTTCTGAAAATACGCGACTGGCCGGATTTTTCGCGTCGTGGTGTGATGCTGGACATCTCGCGCGGTCGCGTGCCAAAACTGGAAACCTTGCTCGACCTTGTCGAAAAACTTTCCGATTTCAAGATCAATGAACTGCAACTTTACACCGAACATGCCTTCGCTTACAAAAAATATAAATCCGTCTGGCAAAGCTGGGGCGCGCTCACGGCCAGAGAAATTCAAATCCTCGCCGCGCGCTGCCAGGAACTCGGCATTGACCTCGTGCCAAACCAAAATTCTTTCGGCCATCTGCGCTATTTTCTGAAAGACCCGCGCCTGAAAAAAATTGGCGAGCTTTCCGCGCCTTACGAAGCCGAAACAAAAGATTTTCTGCGCCGCCCGACCACGCTCGCGCCGAATCATCCCGGCACCCTGCCCTTTTTGCGCGAGCTTTACGACGAATTGCTGCCGAATTTTCCCAGTGAATTTTACAACATCGGCGGCGACGAGACCTGGGACTTGGGTCGCGGCCAGAGCAAAAAACTGTGCGAAAAAAAAGGTAAGGGCCGCGTCTATCTCGACTTCCTCAAGAATATTCACCGGGAAGTTTCTGCGCGCAACAAGCGCATGATGTTTTGGGGCGACATCATTTTGAAATATCCAAAACTGATTCACGAGTTGCCGGAGAATGTCGTCGCGCTGAACTGGGGTTACGAAGCGAGTCATCCATTTGCGCAAGAAGCTGCAAGATTCGCGAAGGCTAAAATTCCGTTCTATGTCTGTCCCGGCACTTCGACCTGGCAAACGCTCATCGGCAAACACGACAATGCTTTCGCCAATCTGCGCGCCGCCGCCAAGGCTGGAAAAAAGTTTGGCGCAATTGGTTTTCTCAACTCCGATTGGGGCGATGGCGGCCATCCGCAGCCGCTCGCGGTGAGCTGGCCGTTGTTCGCCGCCGGCGCGGCGCTGGCTTGGAATTCAAAAACTTTGAATGGAAAAAATCTCCTAGCCGTTTTGAGCCGCGATGTGTTTGAAGATACCACCGGCAAAATTGCACGAGCCGGATTCAGACTTGGTTTCGTACATCGGAAACTCGGAGTGAAGGCCGCGAACGAAACACCACTTGGCACAGTCATCGCTGCGCCGAGGCCAGCTGACCGCGAGCTGTTTTGCCGGAACGGATTAAAATGGTTTGCCAAAATTTCGGTGAAGAAAATTCGCGCGGCATTGAGTGAAATTCAAAGCCAGCGAGAAATTCTGGCACGCGCGAAACTAAAATCAGAATCCGGAAAAATTCTGGCGCGTGAACTGGATTTAGCCGCGCGGATGGCGGAACAATCTTGCGAGTTCATGTTGTGGCAACAGGCGGTCGTCGCCGGAATAAAACTTGAAGCCAAAAAAATGGCGCAGAAAGGCGTCCGCGAACTGGGAAAACTGGAAAAGGATTTCAAGGCGTATTGGCCGTCGCGCAATAAGGCGACGACGAAGCATTGCTCGCCCTTTTTGCGCTGGCGGATGGCAGATTACCGGCGCGGCGGCTGGTCTTGATAACCACCCGCGAACGTCGGGCGCGGCTTGATCGGCGGCGGGACGGCCATCTTGCCGGGAATTTTCAGAGGCGGCAGCGTCGCGATTTTTGGCGGGGGCGGGACGACGGCTGGTGGCGCGGACGATTCCGGCGAAGCCGCGTCGCCGATCTTCATCTCCGGAAATTTCATTTCGCCCATCTCAAAATCCTTGCACGAACCAAGGTCGCCGATGGATGCGAACTGCGTCGCGGGCATCTGCGCCAGCGTGTTCGCCGGCAACGCCTCGTAGCCGTTCACCACCCAGTCCAGTTTTCCCGTCGCGACATCGATCATCAGTCCGTGCACGGGAATTTTCGGGCCGATGAGCGGACTTGTGCGCGCGAAATCGCAGGCCTTGATGACGTTCTGTCGTTCGCTGCCAAACGTGCCGAAGAAATCGCTCACATTTTCCGGTAACTGGCTGCGCTCCACGCCGAGCGCCCTGAGTTTTTCCAACAGCATTGTGGTGGTCGTCTTGGCGACCTGGCAATCTGTGTGGCCGATGATGGCGATCTCGCGTCCGCCCTTGACCGCGCACGCCAGCGCGAGCGAGCGCGTGGTGCTGCTCAACGTGCCGGTGATGATGTTACCCGCGTTGCGCAGCCAGATAAAATCCTCGGCAGGCAATGCGAGCGCGTTCGGGAAAAGCGGATTCAAGCGCGGGTCAATGCACGTCAATGCGATGACTGGCAGTGCGTCCGCGAAATCAGCCGGATGCAAACCCGCCGAATTGTCACCAGCGACCGCACGATGGTTCGCGTCAATGATGGCTTCGAAGAGGTGCATGATTTATTTTTCAAAAACCTGAACACCTTTATCCCGAAGAATTTTCAATACCGAATCCAGATTTATTTCTTCAGGAACTATGATTGTTTTAATTTCATGATCATTTTTCATAAAAAATTTCAACGCGGAGAACTTAACGCCTTTACAACTATCGGGATTAAGGTTGCAAGACGCGACATCTTTATATGCCCACGAAAAGAAATACCCGCCGCCGCCTGGCATCCGAAGCCGCTGGTTGACACCTCCTTCAGTCAGCTCAATCCACTGGTCGCTAGGCAGAAATCTGACGGCTTATGATCACAATGCCACCGACAAAAGCGATTAGCGGTAAAATCCAAAACGGAAAGCTTTTATTCATACCGAGCGTGAGGTGACAAAAATACAGAATCGCAAACACACCAAACGGCAAAAAAGGCCAGATGAAGTAAAAAGCCCTCTGTTTGTTCTGTTGATAGAGTGCGATTGGCTCGTGATTCCATCTCATCAGCACGCCTCCTGGCAATTCGGATGTGGGTCTCAACCTTTGGCTAACGATGTCGGAAACCAAATTCATTTTGTTTCGCCAGATTCATCCTTGCCCATCGCCTTGCGTAGCGCGGGAACTTGTTCAAGCAATTTCTCAAGCTTCACACCGGTCAGGCTTTCGATAATAGGCGGCAACTGGCTGATGATGGTGGTCACGTCGCCGGTGAGCTTGCTTGCGCCGCCGCCAGGGCCGTTGCCGGAATTGATGATGACCATCTTCTCGGTCTTCGCGAGCGGCTCGCTGATCTTGCTTGCAATCTCCGGCAGCACGCGCGCGATCATTTCGATGACGGCGGCTTCGTTGTATTGCTTGAAGGATTCGGCCTTCACACGCATCGCCTCGGCGGTGGCTTTACCTTGTGCCTCGATGACGGACGCCTCGGCCAAACCGCGCGCTTTGTTCGCATCGGCTTCGGCGAGACCGGTGGCTTTGACAACGTCGGCTCCGGCAAAACCGGTCGCCTTTGTCGCGGACGCGGCACCGGCGGCTTCGGTTTCCAATTGAAATTTCCGCGCGTTCGCGAGCGTCTCGACTTTGTAACGCTCGGCGTCGGCGGGCTTTTGCACGTTCGCTTCAAGTTCGCGCTGCTTGCGCAGAATTTCCTGTTGTTGCAATTCGATTTGCTTCTGTTTCTCGACAATCTGCACCTGCACTTCTTCGGCCTTCACGAGCTGGCCGGTTTTGTAGCGCTGCAAATCATACGCGAGGTCGGCCTGCGCTTTCTGCACATTCACCGTGGCCTGATACTGCGCGACATTGGATTGATAATCGCGTTGCGCCTCGGCGACTTTCGTGTCGGCCTGAAATTTCGCTTCCTGCCCGGCTTGGTTCGCCTGCGCGGAACGGATGACGGAATCGCGGTCAGCCTCGGCTTGCGCGATGATGGCATCGCGTTTGACCTGCGCGATGCGCGGCTTGCCGAGCGCGTCGAGATAACCCTGCGTGTCGCGGATGTCGCGAATCGTAAAACTCACGATGGTCAAGCCCATGTTCGCCATGTCACCGGCGGCAACTTCCTGAACTTTCGAGGCGAACGCGTCGCGGTTCTGGTAAATTTCCTCGACGGTCATCGTGCCGAGAATCGCGCGCAAATGGCCTTCGAGCGTTTGCATCGCGATGTTTTTGATGTCCTCGACGCCTTTGCTCAAAAATTGTTCCGCCGCCGTCGCGATGGAAATGTCGTCGCCTTTCACTTTGATCTGCGCGACGCCGTCCACTTTCACCGGCACTCCCTTGCTCGTGTAAACTTCCGGCGTCTGCACATCAATCGTCAAAAGTTCGAGTGAGAGCACATCCACTTTTTCCAGCACGGGCCAGACGAAACGGCCGCCGCCCTTGACGATGCGAAAACCGACTTCGCGCACCGTGCCGTCCGGCTCGGTCATCTTGCGTTTGCGACCGGAAATGACGAGCACTTGGTTCGGACCGCTCTTGGCGTAGCGGCTCGCCCAGATGACGGCGATGACAAAAAGAAACACCAGCGCGACGGCGCAGCCGATGATGACTTTCATCCAAGAAAAGCCGGATTCTTCGACTTGGGCGAGCATGGGAACAATGTTCATGTGATTGGTTGGTTGGAGTGGTTGGTCATGATTGAAATTTATCGGGCGGCTTCGACGTAAAACTGAGTGCCGACGATGCGGGTGATTTTCACCGTCTGGCCGGTGGCAATCGCCCCGCCCTTTTCATCGCGCGCCGGCGCAGTGTAACGTGAGCCGGATTGTTCGTAGGAAATTTCGCCGACGCCGTTCACGGGAATCGGCGAGATAATGGCGACGGTCTGGCCGATCAATTTCGCGACGCGTCCCTCGCTGGAACTTTCCGTGCTGCGGAAAATTTTGTTCATGCCCCAGAGCACCAGCAGCGCGATAAGCAGCCCGCTCACAAATGCGAGCGGCGCATTGACCCAAATGCTTTGCGTCACGGGAATTTCTGAATACAGCAGGCCGAATCCGCCGAACGCCGTGATGAAACAGGATAAAATTGTGGGACTGAAAAAGCTGATGCCGGGCACGCCATCGCCGCTGAAACCGGATTCCGCATGGCCGCCCGTGCCGACTGCGTCATGGCCGCCGAACAGATGCCCGACGAACGCACTGATAAGCGTGAACATCAAACCAAACACCAGACAGATAGCGTAGATAATCATAAGCCCGCTTCAGGTTGAGTTGTTGTTGCGATTAGAACATCAAACCCGCCGCCAGCGCAAGCCGGAAGGTGAAGCGTCCGCCGCAACTTTTCCTGCTGACATAAAACCTCATCGCCGCGAAATTCGCATTGATAATTTTTAGGAAAAATTGGAATCGCTTCCCGCTTGCCAAAATTTCCCGCTTTGGCATCGTCGCGCCATGGAATCACACGAACTGCTCCGCGAAGTCTTCGACAAAAAGGCGGCGAAGGAAATTTCCGCCGACCTCGAACTCTCGACCTCGATGGTCTATAAATGGGCGCAGCCAGCGAGCCACGAAGGTGGCATCGGCAATCCGCTCGACCGCATCGAGGCGTTGATCCACAGCACCGGCGACCAGCGCATCGTACAATGGATCTGCCAACGCGCCGGCGGATTTTTTATCTTAAATCCCGAGCACGCGCCGCATCCGCATTTTTTGATTCCGGCGACCAACCAAATCGTTCAGGAATTCGCCGACCTGCTCGCCGTTGTCGCCAGCGCGGCGGCGGACAATAAAATCACCGCGCCGGAAGCCAAACAAATCCGGGCGCGCTGGGAAGAACTGAAAAGCGTCACCGAAGGATTCGTGGTCGCCTGCGAAAGCGGTGACTTTGACACGCTCCGCCCGCTCAAGCGCCAATAAAAAAACGCCCGCAAATGAATGCGGGCGTTTGAGAGCCGGAAAATTTTATTTCGCCGCCGGAACGTTCGTCTGCACCGGCAACGTCGAGAGAAGATTGTTCGCCGCCGGTTGGTTGGACGGAATTATGGCCGGAGCCGGTTCGACTGCCGGCGGCGGCGCGACAACGGACGTTTGCATCTCTTTTTGCTGAACTTGTTTGGCAAAATCTGAATCGGCCAAACTGCTGTCGCTATGCACTTTGTCGTGCAGATAGCCGAGGAACAAGGCGAGCAGCAGAAACGCCACCGTGGCATATTTGGTGATCTTCGTCAGCGCGTTGCCGGAACCGGCCCCGAACAACGCATCCGCCGTCCCCGCGCCAAACGCCATGCCCGCGCCCGCGTCTTTCTTGGGCAACTGTACCAGCACCAGCAAAATCAAAAGTAGCGCGTTGAGGACAATGACAAACGTTAAAATGCCAACAATAAAATTCATAGAAACGGAAGCTTAAATGGAATTCTTGATGATGTCAGCAAAACTTCTTGCCTCGAGCGAGGCACCGCCGACGAGCGCGCCATCCACGTCCGGCTGGCTCATGAGTTCTTTGGCGTTGGCCGGCTTGACGCTGCCGCCATATTGAATGCGCACTTTTTTCGCGGTCGGCTCGTCGTAAATTTTTACCAGCAACCCGCGGATGAACGCGTGCGCGTCCTGCGCCTGCTGCGTCGTGGCGGTTTTGCCCGTGCCAATCGCCCAGACGGGTTCGTAGGCGATGACGGTTTCAACGATTTGTTCCTTGGTCAAACCGGCAAGGCTGCCAGTCACCTGCGTGGTCAAAACTTTTTCCATCTGACCGCCCTCGCGTTCGGCGAGCGTTTCGCCCACGCAAACAATCGGCTTGAGCGCCGCCGCGTGCACCGCCGCCGCTTTTTTCGCGATGAGTGCGTCGGTTTCTTTTTGAAACTGCCGGCGTTCGCTGTGGCCGAGGATGACGTAGCGCACGGAAAATTCCTTCAACATGCCCGCGCAAATTTCGCCGGTGAACGCGCCGAAATTATTTTCGCTCATGTTTTGTGAAGCGAGCCGGATGTTGGAATCCAAAATCGCCTTGGACACTTCGCTCAACGCGGTGTAAGGCGGGGCGACGACGATGTCCACTTCCTTCACGCCCGTGAGGTCGCGCTTGAGATCGCCGACAAGCGTGAGCGCCTCGGCGACGGTTTTGTTCATCTTCCAGTTACCGGCAATGATTAATTTACGTTCTTTATTCATTTGAAATTTATTTTTCGGTTGAAAATTATTTGTCGCTCAACGCCGCCACGCCGGGCAGCACTTTGCCTTCAAGAAATTCCAGCGACGCGCCGCCACCGGTCGAGGTGTGCGAAACTTTTTTGTCCGCGCCGAATTTCTTCGCCGCCGTCGCTGTGTCGCCGCCACCGACGACCGTCGTTGCGCCCGCCGCCGTTGCGGCAATAATGGCATCGGCCATGGACTTGGTGGTTTTTTCAAACGCGGGAAATTCAAACACGCCGGGAGGGCCGTTCCAGATGATCGTTTTTGCGCGGGCGATGACCGCCGCGAATAGCTTGGACGATTCCGGGCCGGCGTCCATGCCTTCCCAGCCCGCCGGAATGCCGCTCGCCAGCGTGGCGCTGCCAACTTTTGCATCCGGACCAAATTTATCGCCGGTCACCCAGTCCACGGGGAGATGGATTTTTTTGCCTTTGGCTTTCGCCTTTGCGAGCAGTTCAGGAACAATCTTTGCGCCTTCCGCGTCAAACAGCGATTTCCCGATTTCCATGTTATCCTGAATTTTGCGGAACGTGTAAGCCATGCCGCCGCCGATGATGATTTCGTCGGCCTTGTCGAGTAGGTTGTTGATGAGCTGGATTTTGTCGGAAACTTTCGAGCCACCGAGAATCGCGAGCAGCGGGCGCTTGGGATTGTCGAGCACCGCGCCGAACGCATCCAATTCTTTCTTCATCAAATAGCCGCACGCGCGTTGTGGAAGTTGCACACCGGTCATCGAGCTGTGATCGCGATGGGCCGTGCCGAACGCGTCATTGATATAAACGTCGCCGAGTTTGGTGAGGCTGGCGCGAAAAGCTTTTACTTTTTCCGGATCGGCTTTCAACTTCGTGCCGTCTTCCAATTTCACTTTGCCTTCTTCCTCGATGTGGAAGCGCAAATTTTCGAGCAGGATGACGTCACCGGGTTTGGCCTTGGCGCACGCGGCTTCAATTTTCGCGCCGACACAATCGTTCAAAAATTGCACCGGACGACCAAGCAGTTTCTGCAACGCTTCCGCGATCGGCTTGAGGGAAAATTTTTCAATACGCTTGCCATCCGGACGACCGAGATGGCTCATGAGCACGACCGATGCACCTTTGTCCAACGCGTATTTGATCGTCGGCAGCGCGGCTTCGATGCGCTTGGTGTTCGTGATCGCGCCGGTGACTTTATCCTGCGGCACGTTGAAATCCACGCGGATCAGCGCGCGTTTGCCCTTCAATTCGACATCTTCAATGAAAAGTTTGGCCATAAAATGAATTACGTTTGGTTGACCTCACAAACAAGGACATTCATGATAGCTTCCCAAGCCCGCCAGTAAAGTGAATTTAATTCGCGGATGGAAACGGGTCGCTTCAGATCTTCTGGGGTGTTCACCCCATGGCTCAAGATTTCCAAAGCAATTAATCTTGGGCTGGTTAAATTGACCACGACAGGATTTAAGGTTTTTTTCCGCGCTTGATTTTCATCCATGGGTGAAGCAATTTGGCCGACACAAATTGGTCAACAAACAAAATTAAAAGTAAAATTATGGCATACGAACTACCTCCCCTGCCCTACGACAAGGCTGCGCTCGAACCTCACTTTGACGCTTTGACGATGGAAATCCATCACGACCGACACCACAAGGCGTATGTGGACAACCTCAACAAAGCCATCGCTGGCAACGCCGCGCTCGAAGCCAAATCGCTCGAACAACTCATCAAAGATTTGAGTGTCGTCCCCGATGCCGTGCGCGGCCCGATCCGCAACAACGGCGGCGGCCATTGGAACCATTCGTTCTTCTGGAAAATTCTCGGCCCCGGCGCAGGCGGCGCGCCCACCGGCAAGCTCGCGGACGACATCAAGGCCGCGTTCGGCAGCTTCGATGATTTCAAGGCGAAGTTCGAGGCGGCGGGACTCGGACGTTTTGGCAGCGGCTGGGTCTGGCTCGTGTTGAACAACGGAAAACTGGAAATTGTCTCCACGGCGAACCAGGACAATCCACTGATGGGCAAAGCCGTGGCCGGCGTCGAAGGTAAGCCGCTCATCGGTGCGGATGTTTGGGAACACGCTTATTACCTAAAATATCAAAATAAGCGCGCGGATTATTTGAAAGCGTTCTGGAACGTGGTCAACTGGAATGCGATTCAATACTGAACTTAATTTTTAAAAGCAAAACGCGCTGGAGCAATCCGGCGCGTTTTTTATTTCTTAAATGAAACTCAAGTCCCGCGCACGCTCACAATTTTGTTGCCAGCGCCGAGAACAATGACGCGCGGCTTCCAGTTCTTCGTCTTCTTTTTACTGACCGATGCAAAGCTCATGATGGTCAGCACATCGCCTTTTTTTCCAAGGTGCGCCACCGCGCCGTTCATGATGATTTCGCCGGCACCGCGTTTTCCTTTTATGACATAAGTTTCCCAGCGGTTGCCGTTGGCCATGTTGCCGCAAAGGATTTTTTCGTATTCCTGCAAGCCGCATTTTTCCATGAGGTCGGCGGAAATGGTCAGGCTGCCTTCGTAATTCACATCGCCGCCAGTGACCGTCGCGCGATGAATCTTGGATTTAAGCAAAAAAATGTCCATGGGTTATTTCAGTTTCAAAAAATTTTTCAAGATCGTCCGCCCGCTCTCGGTCAAAATGCTTTCCGGATGGAACTGCACGCCCCAAATCGGCAACGTCTTGTGTTTCACGCCCATGATTTCGCCTTCATCCGTTTCAGCCGTGATTTCCAAAACCTCCGGCAGCGTGTCGCGCTTGATGACGAGCGAATGATAGCGCGTTGCGTCAAATGGATTTGGCATTTCCGCAAATAAATCTTTGCCGTTGTGTTTGATCGGCGAAGTCTTGCCGTGCATCATGCGGTAGTTCACCACGACTTCCGCGCCGAATGTGTGGCCGATGCACTGATGGCCGAGACAAACACCGAAAATCGGAATGCCCTCTTCGGCAAACGTTCGGATGACGTCGTTCGACAAACCGGATTCGCGCGGCGAACACGGGCCGGGCGTAACCAAAATGCTCTCCGGCTTGAGCGCGCGGATTTGCTCAATGGAAATCTCGTCGTTGCGCCGCACCTGCAAGTCCACGCCCAACTCGCCCAAGTATTGCACGAGGTTGTAGGTGAACGAATCGTAGTTGTCCAAAACCAAAATCATGAGCAGATAAATTACTTCACGGCGGCGCGTTTGCAAACCTCGAATCGCCAGCGGTAGTTTACGCCGCTTTCCACTTTTCCGCCGCCGGTCATAAATTGTTCAGCGCATGGTAAAATTATAGTTGACCGGTTGTATAACTATATTATCATGTTCTTCGTCGCCAGCAAAAGGCGACAAAAATTATGGGCCGAACCAGTGATGCCAAAGAAAAGTTGCTGTCCGTGGCGTTTGATCTCATCCATGAGAACAGCTACGGTGCGGTCGGCCTGGAGCAAATCTGCAAGCGCGCAAGGGTCAACAAAGGCAGCTTTTATTATTTCTTCAAAACCAAAACCGACCTCGTGGTCGCCGCGTATGAAGAACATTGGCGGCTCAAGGAACCGGATTACGAGCGCATTTTCTCCCGCCAAAATCCACCGCTGAAACGGCTGGCGTTATGGTGCAATTACATCCGCGAAGTCCAGAAACTACGGCATAAAAAATACAAACAAGTTTGCGGCTGTCCTTACACGAGCGTGGGCGGCGAACTGGCGACGCAGGATAAAAAAATTCGTCTGAAAACGCGTGATTTGATTGACCGCCACGTTAAATATCTTGCCGAAGCCTTGGCCGAGGCCATCAAATCCGGTGTCGCCGAGCCGGGCGACCCGGAAGTCAAAGCCCAGCTCGTTCACGCGTTTGTGGTCGGGCTGCTGTTGCGCGCCAAGATTTACAACGACCTAAAAATTTTGAACCATTTGAACGCGGCCATTTTCAACTTGATCGGCGCAAAAAAACCGAAAACTAAATTTAGTTGATCACCTCGTATGTGGATTGTCCTACTTGCATTGCGGCGGCCCTACACGTTTGTCGTGGCGGCGTTGCTACTGGTGTTGTTGACGCCATTGATTTTGTTGCGCACGCCGACGGATATATTTCCCGCCATCAACATTCCTGTCGTCAGCGTCGTCTGGCAATACAATGGCCTCGACGCACAGCAGTTCGAGCAGCGTATCACCTACGCGCACGAACGCATCCTCACGGTGACGGTCAATAACATCGAGCACATCGAATCCACTTCGTATAACGGCATCGGTGTCGTGAAAATTTTCTTGCAGCACGGCGCGTCCATTGATGCCGCCGTCGCGCAAATCACCGCGTCGGCGCAGACCATTTTGCGCCAGATGCCGCCGGGAATGCAACCGCCGCTGATCATCCAATACAACGCGTCGTCCGTGCCGATCTCGCAATACAGCTTCAGCAGCACCAAAATGTCCGAGCAGGAATTGTTCGACGTGACGGCGAACCAGGTCCGCGTCGGCCTGTCGAGCACGCCCGGCGCGATGATTCCGTGGCCTTACGGCGGCAAGCAACGCGTCGTCGCGGTGGATTTAAATCTGTCCGCGCTCAAGGCAAAAAATATTTTAGCGCAGGATGTCGTCGCCGCGCTCAACGCGCAGAATCTGATTCTGCCGAGCGGCACGACGAAAATCGGCTCAACCGAATACGACGTCGCCGTGGATGCGAATTCGCGCATCATTGATGATTTGAATCATCTGCCGATCAAGGTCGTGAACGGCGCGACGATTTACATGAGCGACGTCGCGCAAATCCACGACGGCTACACGCCGCAGCAAAATGCCGTGCGCCAGGACGGCGTTCGCGGCGCGCTGCTGACCATCATGAAAGCAGGCAATGCCTCGACGCTTGATGTCGTCGCCGGCGTCAAGGCCGCGTTGCCTGGCGTGATGGCGACTGTCACGCCGGATTTGCACGTCAAAGAATTTGCCGACCAATCGCTCTTCGTGCGCGCGGCCATCAGCGGCGTTTTGCGTGAAGGCGTAATCGCCGCCGCGCTGACGGCACTGATGATTCTGCTGTTCCTCGGTTCGTGGCGCAGCACGCTCATCATCGCGCTTTCAATTCCGCTTTCGATTTTGTGTTCGCTCGCAACGTTGAGCGCGCTGGGCGAAACAATTAATTTGATGACGCTTGGCGGTCTCGCGCTGGCGGTCGGCATTTTGGTGGACGACGCGACGGTCGCGATTGAAAACATCCATCATCACATGGCGAACGGTGAACCGCTGGAAGAATCCATCATCCTCGGCTCGAAAGAAATCGCGCTACCCGCGTTCGTCTCGACGTTGTGCATTTGCATCGTGTTCGTGCCGATGTTTTTTCTGGCGGGCGTGGCGCGCTATTTATTTGTGCCGCTCGCGGAAGCCGTCGTGTTTGCGATGCTCGCGAGCTACGTCATTTCGCGGACGCTCGTGCCGACGCTCGTGATGTGGTTTTATCGCAATGTTGAAATGCACAATGGCCACGACAAAGACGATTCCAAAACTCCCGCGCTCGCGCTGCCGTTCGTGAAATTCCAGCGCGGCTTTGAAAACGGCTTCGACCGTTTTCGCAACGACTATCGCGCTTTGCTCGCAAGTTGTTTTGAACATCGCAAACCGTTCGCGCTGATTTTTCTCGGCTTTTGCGTCGCGTCGTGGCTGTTGACGCAGGCGCTAGGCAAAGATTTTTTTCCCAGCGTGGACGGCGGGCAATTTTTGCTGCACATCCGCGCGCGCACCGGCACGCGTATCGAGGAAACCGAGCGGCTCGCCGACCAGATCAACGGCGCGATCCATCGCGCGATTCCCGAGCGCGAAATCGCCGGCATTCTCGATAACATCGGCATTCCGAACTCCTCGATCAATTTGAGCTACAACACCAGCGGCGTCATCGGGCCGGGCGACGCGGACATTTTGGTGCAATTGAAACCGGGCCACGCGCCGACGGAAAATTACGTCCGCAAATTGCGCGCGAGTTTGAACCGCGAATTTCCCGGCACGATGATTTATTTTCTGCCGGCGGACATCGTGAGCCAGACGTTGAACTTCGGCCTGCCCGCGCCGTTCGACGTGCAGATTGTCGGGCGCAATCAAACCGGCAACCACGCCGTCGCCGTGCAACTCGCGGAAAAAATCAAAAAAATTTCCGGCGCGGTGGACGTTCACGTCCAGCAGCCGAACGACTGGCCGCAATTTCGCATCACGGTTGACCGCTCGAAAGCCGCCGACCTCGGCCTGACCGAGCAGAACGTCGCGAATTCCGTTTTGTTGAGCTTGAGCGGCAGCGCGCAGGTGACGCCGGCCTACTGGCTTAATCCCGTCGTCGGCGTGCAATATTCCATCAATGTCCGCGCGCCGGAATACGCGATGGATTCCGTCCAGCAGCTCAAGGCCATGCCCATCAGCGTCAGCCAGCCGGGTCTGGCGAACGCCCAAATCCTCGAGAATGTCGCCCAGGTGGACCGCATCAACGTGCCGCCCGTGGTCACGCATTACAACGTCATGCCGGTGATTGACATTTACGGCAACGTGGACGGCCGCGACCTCGGCGGCGTTTTGTCGGACCTGCAACCGTTGGTGGACAAAACCAAAAGGGCCCTGCCGCGCGGCAGCAGTGTTATTGTGCGCGGCCAGGCGGAGACCATGCATTCCAGCTACGCCGGCCTGGGCGCGGGACTGGTGGGGGCGATTGTGCTGATATACTTTTTGCTGGTCGTCAATTTCCAGAGCTGGCTGGATCCCTTCATCATCATCACCGCGCTGCCCGGCGCGCTCGCCGGCGTGGTCTGGGGTTTGTGGCTGTCGCAGACCACCCTCAGCGTGCCCGCCTTGATGGGCGCCATCATGAGCATGGGCGTGGCCACCGCCAACTCCGTGCTGGTCGTCACCTTCGCCCGCGAGAATTTGCAGCGCGGCCTGGACCCCGTCACCGCCGCCCTCGAGGCCGGCGCCGGGCGCATCCGGCCCATTCTGATGACCGCCATGGCCATGGTGATCGGCATGCTGCCCCTCAGCCTGGGTTTGGGCGAAGGCGGCGAGCAGAACGCCCCGCTCGGCCGCGCCGTGATCGGCGGCCTCGTGTTGGCCACCGTCGCCACGCTGTTCTTTGTGCCCATTGTTTTTAGCTTTATGCATCGTCGCACCAAACCTGCCACGCCGACCACGGCTTATCTTGCCGCCCAGCCATGAACCCAATCACCCCCACCCACACCAACCCCGCGCCCGCGCCGGCGGGTCATTTGCGCCGCATCACCTGGATACTTTGCCTGCTGATCGTCGTCGGCCTGGCCGCCGGCTATCTCCCCCGCTGGCTGGCCCGCCGCCACCTCATCCAGGCCGTGCAGGCCGATGGCGCCACCATTGTCAACGTCGTCTCGCCCGTGCCCGTCACGCCGGATCTCGGTTCGCCGCTGCCCGCCGATGTGCAGGCCAATGTCGAGGCCCCCATCTACGCCCGCGCCAGTGGCTACTTGCAAACGTGGTACACGGACATCGGCGCGCGCGTCACCAACGGCCAGGCCCTCGCCGAGATTGTCACCCCGGAACTGGATGAACAACTCGAACAGGCCCAGGCCGAGGTCGCCGAGAACGAGGCCAATCTGAACCTCGCCCAAATCACCGCCGACCGCTGGGCCGCCCTGCTCAAAACCGCCAGCGTCAGCGAACAGGAGGCCGCCGAGAAAGCCGCCGATCTCGCCCTGAAAAAAGCCCTGCTCTCCGCCGCGCGCGCCAATCTCAAACGGCTCCAGGACCTGAAAGCCTACGACGTCGTCACCGCGCCGTTCGACGGCGTCATCACCGAGCGCAACACCGACATCGGCCAGCTCGTCACCGCCGATGCCGGCCACGAATTGTTCCGGCTCGCCCAGACCGATCCGTTGCGCGTGTATGTCCGCGTACCGCAAACCCTCATTCACGCCGTGGCACCCGGCCAGACCGGCGACATCACCTTTCAGGACCTCCCCGGCCGCACTTTCAAAGGCGTCGTGACCCGCACGGCGGGGGCCTTGGACGCCACCTCCCGCACTTTGCAGGTGGAGTTGCAGGTCAGGAACCCCCGCGGCGAGCTGTTCGCCGGCAGCTACGCCCAAGTGCGCTTTGACGACACCGCCGCCGCGTCCGTTTTGAAGATCAGTGATAACATCCTTATCACCCGCGCCCAGGGGGTGCAGGCGGCCTTGGTGGACGCCGCCGGCCAGGTCCATTTGCGGAGCATCACCCTCGGCCGCGACTTCGGTGATTATGTCGAAGTCGTCGCCGGCCTCACCACCAACGACCAAGTCATCGTCAATCCGCCCGACTCCATCAGCGACGGCATGACCGTCACAGTCGCGCCGCCCGCCGCAACCAACCCCGGCAAATGAAAACCCAACTCCGGTATTCCCGCGCCATCACCCCGTTTCTCTCGGTCGGCATGCTCGCGCTGACCCTTGCCGGCTGCGCCGTCGGCCCCGACTACCATCGTCCCGCCGTGCAAAACGGTCAGTCCGCGCCCGCGAATTTTGCCGATCCTGCCGCCACGAACACCGACCAAGTGGTCTGGAAAATCGCCGAACCCGCCGCCCAACAGCCGCGCGGCGCCTGGTGGAAAATGTTCCAGGACGACCCGTTGAACCGGCTCGAATCCCTCGCTGAAACCAACAACCAGAACCTCGCCGCCGCCGCCGCGCGGTTCGAGCAGGCCCGCGATCTCGCCGTGGCCGCCCGCGCCGCGTATTACCCCACCGTCACCGCCGGGGGCACGCCCACGGGCGATGTCACGGCCCAGCGCACCAGCCAGTCGGCCCCGCTGTCCGGCCATGCCGCCGGCCAGTCGTATAACTACGACACCTTCACCGCGCCGCTTTATCTCGGCTGGGAGCCTGATCTCTGGGGCCGTGTCCGGCATCAATCCGCGGCCGCCCGCGCCCGCTTTGCCGCCGCCGCCGATGATCTTGCCTTCGCCCGCCTCGACCTCGCCGCCGAAGTCGCCGCCGACTACTACACCCTGCGTGCCCTCGACAACCAGCGCAACATCCTCACCGACACCATCACCACCTACCAGCGCTCGCTGGAGCTTGTCAAAAATCGGCGGCAGGGCGGGGTCGTCACCGACCTCGATGTCGCCCAGGCCGCCACCCAGTTGCACACCGCCGAGGCCCAGTTGCCCGTCATCGAATTGCAGCGTGCGCAGCTTCAGGACGCGCTCGCCCTCCTGTGCGGCCAGCCCGCCATGGATTTCGCCCTGGCCACGAACACCTTCGCCCCCGTCACCTTTCCCGTCGTGCCCGCCATTCTGCCCGGCGACCTGCTCGAACACCGTCCGGACATTGCCGCCGCCGAACGCCGCATGGCCGCCGCCAACGCCAGCATCGGCGTGGCCAAAAGCGCGTTCTTCCCCAGCATCCGCATCAATGGTCTCGCGGGCTTCCAATCGGTCGACGCCGGCTCATTGTTTAACTGGCCGAGCCGCTTCTGGGCGGTCGGACCCACCCTGAACCTGCCGCTGTTCACCGGCGGCTTGAACCGGGCGAACCTCCGCGCCGCCCAGGCGTCGTATGACGAAACCGTCGCCGACTACCGCCAGACCGTGCTGACCGCCTTCACCCAAGTGCAGGACGCCCTGTACGCCGAGCATCTGCTCACCGAACAATGGACCGCCGAGAACGCCGCGCTCGCCTCCTCGCAACAGGCCCTCACCATCGCCAACAACCGATACAATGCCGGTCTCGTCATTTACCTTGATGTCGCCACCGCGCAAGACGACTTCCTGACCCACCAAAGCACCGTCGCCGCCCTCAACGGCGCCCGGCTGGTGGCCACCGTCAACCTGATCAAAGCCCTCGGGGCGGATTGGGAGGGGCGGCGGTAAGAATAACGCTCGGTGAAAGGCTTGTTTGGAGCGGAAACTTCAAACATCAAAATCCAAAATTCAGAGAAATTCCAAGCGCCAAGCTGCAAAGACTTGATCTGCCTTCGCCCAGGGCTACGGCGCGACAAGCTGGGTTGGATTTGCCATTTTCAGCTCCGCAGGTGCGCCATGGCCGGTTAATCAATCTGGATATGGCGCTAAGGGGCTTGAAAAGATAAAAGGCTGGTTGCTACAAATATTTTGCTCCTCGGGAGCTGCCAGCACGTTTTGATCCGTTTTTCAAAGGTACGACTGGTTTGGACAGAGGCCGAACAGCCGATGGCGGAGTTTTAACAAAATTCCGCATGGGCCGATAGGCTGAAATACCCGGAACCGATCCTCATTTTGCCACAATTTGCTTCAACAGCATGGCGAAGGAGGGAGGCCGAATGAATGAAGTGCGCCAATAAGGTTGGTTGCCCAAAGGAGTTTTCGTTTTCATCAACCGCCGGCGCGTTTGATGGAGATTAATGGGCGGGGCGGCAGCCCCGCCCTATCCAGGCTTACGATTTCGGTCCGTGCGACTGGACGGCTGGCGGTGCGACTTTGGTGACAGGTTCGCGAAACCCAATTTTGGCAACAACCGGACAGGCGTGGTCCAAACAAAGCCGCCTGCGAGCTTCACCATTTCCGGATAACTCAGCCAATACGGAGCCGGGATGATCACCTCGTCGCCCGGTTCGCAGGTGGCCATGATGACGTTGTAGCAGGAATGTTTCCCGCCGCAGCTCACGATCACCTGGCTGGGTTTGTAGATTAACCCATTTTCCCGCTTGAATTTATCGGCGATCGCCTCGCGCAACTCCTGAATGCCGCTGGCCGGGGTATATTTGGTGAATCCGGCGGCCAGCGCCTTGGCGCAGGCGTCCTTGATATGCTGGGGTGTGTCGAAATCCGGTTCGCCCGCGCCAAAACCCACCACATCCTCGCCGGCGGCCTTCATCGCCTTGGCCTTGGAATC
>PLHK01000062.1:16770-17401 GCA_003139955.1 Limisphaerales bacterium | reverse complement strand
ATCATCCAGGCGACGGAAGCCGGATTTCGCCAGCCCATGAATTCAAGCACGCAAACCGTCGCCGGGCCGCTATTTCGCTACGCTCCGAATCCCCATGTCATCCATTGCCCGGGTGACCAGCGCGCTTCGCTTCCGGCCGGCAGCGGGTTTGCCTGGGACAGCTATTCCGGCGTCATGGGCGTCAACGGGGAAAAAGAATTCCAAGGCCAGACCAACACCGTCATGATCACCAAGACCATCCAGATCATGCACACTTCGCAACGGATTCTTTGGGTGGAGGAATGCGACGCGCGGGGAGATAACCTAGGCTCGTGGGATTTTAGACCCGGCAGCCCGCAGGACGGTTTTCAGACGCAGGCGCCCAGTTGGATTGATTCCCCGGCGGCATTTCATGGGAACGCCAGCACGTTCAACTTTGCCGACGGCCATGCCGAGGCGCACCAATGGGTCAACGGCTCGACCCTTTATTTNNGGCACCAATGATCTGTATTGGGTCGCCACTCATTACCCAACACTCCTCAATCCCTGATGGGAACATGAAATTAAAACCGGCCAACGAATTTCCGACCCCCCGCGCATTTTCGCGGGTGGACTTGCTGGCGGTGATTTTCACCACCACGCTGCTGGTTGC
>PLHK01000062.1:0-16714 GCA_003139955.1 Limisphaerales bacterium | reverse complement strand
CCAAGCCCCGCGCTGGATTGTTTGTCCTTCGGACATATCGGGCAATGCCACGCAAGGCCACACGCCGCGCAGCTATGCGATGCCCGTCAACGACATGGCGGCCAACAACTGGCCACCTAGCCCGGAGAGCGCCACCGGAGTGGGTCTGGATTGGAATGATGGGAATGCAGCGGCGCTCGGTGGCCCCGATGCAACTCCCGAAAAACTACCCGCGGTGAAACTTTCCATCGTAACGAATCCAGCGCACACCGGCCTGTTGACTGAATTCATTGATCCGATCAACCACATGGGCAGTTATCAGGCCGCCTCCGTTTGGAATCCCATCGAGCAGCAAGGTTTTTTCAATGCCAACACTAATTATGACTATTGTCATCGGGGCGAGTTTAACTACCTCATGGTGGACGGCCATGTCGAACGGCTATCGGCATTGCAGACCGGGTCGCTCGTCAGTGGGGCCGGAATCTGGAGCATACGGAAAGGGGATTAGAAATGCTGGAGACATTATTTGCCAAAGCCAAAGACGGAGTTCAGAAACAAAGCCAAAAGTGGTTGCCTACTTTCTCTTCGGGCGTTTGGATTATTATCACGGTCACCATGCTTGTGGGCGGGCGCTTGCTCTGGGTGGATGCCAGTCGCCCGGCGCATCGGCAGGCAATCGCCGATGCCTTCGGTTCAGATCGTATTTTTTGTGATGAAGCCCAACTGAATCATGACGGCAGTCGGCTGACCTATGTCTCGACCAGCGACATGGGCTTCGGCCTGTTCCTGTATGACCGGACCACGGGGCAAAAACGGGAAATCTGCGAACAAAATCATCTGGGTGAATTAGGCGAGATCTATACCGTTCATGCGTGGCCTTGGTCGCCGGATGACCGTTGCTTTATTTATTCGACCGGCTACACGCTGACCGTCTGTCCGGTTGATTCGGGAAAACCTTCCGAATCGGTGACGCCCGATGTTCCGGGCGCGACCAGTCTCGATCTCAAAAGTTTTTATGAGACGTCGCCAACGTTTTTCACTAGCGTGGTCTGGGTCAACCCTAACGAGTTTGCCTACCAAACGGGTGACCTGATCGGCTATGCCCGCAAGCAGCCTGACGGCCATTGGACTAACCATTGGCTGCCCTACAAAGAGTTGCCCAATGCTGGCTCGGCGTCAGGTCTGACCGCAGTTTCCGACGATGCCATTGCCTGGCTGATGAACGGTTCCATTTGCCGGGTGCGCCTGACTGGAGACATGACTGGCACCAACGACCCTTTCACCATCACGCCCGCCGGGGCGAATGCCCAGCGGCAGCTTGAAGCGAATCTAAAGGCGGTCATGTTTGCCGCCCCGTCGGCACTCCAGCCGCCTGCCGACCACCTGTTTTTCTGGAGCGANNTGGGCATCACTGGCTCCGCGCCCCGCACCGTCTTTGCCGTGATGCACCGTGACGCTGGGAGTCAAATGCTACTCGGCATGGGCGACGATAGTTCAGCAAGAAGCTATTTTGGCTTGTGCGATCAGAATGATGGACTGTATCTGCCTAGCGTTGGAGACAAGGGCAATCAAACTGCCCCTTCGGATGGTTCTTGGATGATCACGGAGGTGGTTTATGACGGAACCAACCAGACGGGCTACGTCAATGGCCGGCTCCGGAGCCGCACCGCTTTTTCACTGGACACCACCGAAAGTGAACTTGAACTTGGGCTGCGCACCGGAGCGACCAACACCGTCGGCTCGGACGGGGATTTGGCCGAACTACTGGTCTATGATCAGGCACTGTCAACGGCAGCGCGGCAGCAGGTCGAAAATTATTTGAACCTAAAATGGTTTGGCAACTCCCTCCTACTCCCCGGCAATCCGGCGGTGTGGTGTGATCCCCCAATTTCTGGGATAGCCAGTTTCAATTATTCCCAGCAGAACGGGCAGCTTTTAATAAAACAGGCGGAAGCTAACGGGCGCAATGCCCTGTGGCGTTTCGATCCCCGGGCGTCCGAGCCAGACCAAGCGACGCGGATTGTGGAAGCCGGTTCCATCACGGGCGAACAATGGGCTGGGTCAAAGGCTTGCGCCTACGCCAGTGCCGATCCGCCGCATCACGGGGTGGCGGTGGCGGATGTTTTTGGCAGCAGAACGACCCGCTGGTATGAACCGCAAAGCCTGAACTGGTTCAAGGCAACCGACGATGGCGGGAAACTGTTCTTTGGCGGAACCGTCAGCAACGAACCTTCGGCGGAGATCGGGCAGTATGATCTCGGGTCCGGGCAGTTTGAGACGGCGGTGCCGTATGCGGATTATCCCTCGGTCTATGCTAAAAACCTCCAATCATATCAAGTCTCCCTGACGTTGCCATCGGGACGCACGGTCACTTGCACCGTTTTCCCACCGGCACATTTTGATCCGCATAAAAAATATCCACTGCTGCTCGGCGACACCCAGTTCTTCGTGACCGTCAACGGTCCGAGTGGCCGACTCTGGATCCCGGCCATCTCCACTTGCGGTGCGTATGTCGTCTTCATCGAACGGTATAGTTGGTGGCAGCTCGACAATTGGGAGTCAGACATCCTGGGCGTTTATCATGTTCTGGCAAAGGATCCAAGCATTGACGGGCAGCGGGTGTTTGTTTTCGGATCCAGCGCGGAGACGCAGTATTTAGGCAATTTGCTGACGGATGCTCCCGGTCTTTGGCAGGGGGCAATTTTTCTGAATCCCAGCGGATTACCTGACTTTTCGGAAGCACCACCGTCACAATCGCGCCCCAAGATTCTAATCAGTGCCGGTGGCGATGAACAAGAAGAAGATCGGTTCAAACGATTTCAGGCTGAAGTCCTTAAATCTGGCGTGATGGTGGACTACATCATTCATCCGGGCGAGGGACATCACATAGTCGGCAATGCTGCTCAGCTTGATCGAACCCGGGCTATCATGCATTTCATGTTTGAGGAATGATATGAAGCTGATCAAATTTTTCATTCACTCTGCTGGTGCTCTTCTGCTGGCGGCGGCGTTGGTTCGCTTTCTCATTGTGACGGGTAGTGACCTAGTTCTGGCCATGCCTGAACCCATGCTTGGACTGCCGCTCCGCTATGCCGTGCTTTTGGTGGGTGGATTTGAACTGCTCGTTGCCCTGATCTGTCTGTTTGGTCGTCGCCCCGGCGTCCAATTGGGCTGGCTGGCCTGGGCAGCCACCAATTATCTGGTCTATTGGATCGGGCTTTTTATGATGCATTGTCATCCGCAGACCACTTGCATCGGGAGCCTCACTGACCCGCTTCGGTTTGCGCATGGAAACATTGGGATGATTGCCAAATTTTTGCCAGCTTATATCGCGATTGGCAGTTATACTGCCTTGTTCTGGCTTTGCATCATCGAGCCCATGCTGGGCCGCCGGCGGCAGTCATTGAGCGAGTTCTTAAAAATGTCTTGTCCCGCGTGTGGCATTCATATCCGGTTTGCTAGCAAAAATCTTGGCCAGAAGATTCCCTGTCCAAAATGTCAGATCAGCATCACCTTGCGCAGGCCTGACCTCCTCAAAATGGACTGTTTCTTTTGTCACGGGCACATCAAATTTCCGCCCCACGCCATTGGCGAAAAAATCTCCTGCCCGCATTGCAACAAGGACATCACTTTGAAAGAACCCGTATGAATACAAAGCTAAACCAAATTAAAAACTGGGTTGAACTGGCGCGCGAAGCCAAATGGTCAGCTGCGCTATTGGCCAAAAGATGCAATGTCTCGGTACGGACGTTGGAGCGATTTTTTCTCAAGCGAAAAGGCAAAGCTCCCAAGGCATGGCTGGCTGAACAGCGTCAGCAACTGGCGGTAGAACTATTACATGATGGCAGTTCGGTCAAGGAGACGGCAGGGTGCCTCCATTACAAACATCCGAGCCACCTGACGAACGAATTCAAGAAATACTGGGGGCATTGCCCGACGATCAAAACTGCGGCGAAACGTGATCAAGCCCTATAAATGTCGCATTTTTGCAGGTAATGTCGCATTATTGCAGGTGATTGAGCTATCATAACCATTCGAAATGGATATAAACTGAAAGTCACATGAACAAGTTTTACATTCATTTACACAGAAAAGAAACTATGACATCGCGTGAAATAGATAATCTTGGTTTTATGTTGGTGAAGCCGATTAATAACAAGTCGCAGATCATCAGGTTGGGAATTGGGTTAATATGCACATTAGCATTTATATTTTGCGCCAACACATCGGCAATTGCGCAGACAATATCCATGAGTCCCAATCCGGTCTGTGTAGGACAAGGTGTCACTGTCGTTGTATATCCAACTTGCACGGAATCCATCGCTCCTTCACTTTCATATAATGGAACCCCTATTGCTTTAACGCAGATGCAACATGGCTGGTGGACAGGCTCGTTCACGGCATCCCAAGCTGGCACCTTTGTCATTGGGGCATCTGATGCCTGTGGTGATGTGTTTTCACCAGTCACTTTGACCGTAGTACAATTGAATGATGTTTCAGTAGCTAATGCCACACCGATAGAATCAATTATAGCGACCGACTATGCGGCAATGGTAAACACCAACGCCGGCTTCTACGTTACTCTCACGGCGGATGTGATACCCAACACAGCTGCGGCAGCAACTTTGGTAACTGGGCCAACTAGTTTAGCGGTACCGGGTCAATTGTTTGAATGGCAAGTACCAATGAACAATCCAGTCAAACAGGCTGTTGATATTTCCTCTTGTGGAACCACGATTGATTATACAGTCTGGATTATCTCTGCGATCATCAAATCGGTTGCGTTTACCAGTGATTATGAGGCTAACGGCCAAAGTATATTACTAAATAACAATTCAGATTGGACGGATAACGGTAGTCAGTACACTAAACCGGATTGGGTTAATAGCAGTCCGATAATAAACAATCCAATATGCCAGGCAATGAATACACCTGTTGCTGTGACAACCACTGTTAATGTACAGCCTGCGGGTTTGCCATTTGTTTTAACAGGAAGTAGCGGATCCTCGTTTTTAAACTTTGCAACGTCTGCGAGTGTGAATGCAACCGGTTCGGATCAGGGTATAAATCTTACCTCAACCGGGCATCTGCCAAATAGTGTTGGGATTAACTCCGATCAGACAAGTTGGTTGATTTCAGCATTTGGCGGGGTGTTTAACTGTGCTACGGCTCACTCGGGTACGCATAAGATTTATACTACATACGGAACACCAGCAGGAACTGCGGTGACGGAAAAAAGAGTTAGTTTTGTATGTGGGGCTGCCAGTGGTAAGTCTAGTATTGGTGATTGCGCGAATGCCATAGTTAATGATTTGACGGGTGCGTTTAATTTAAGTAGCCCCGTTTGGGGGCCATCTCCAATATGGTTACTTCACACTGGGAACTATGGCAGTCAATGTCCGGGCTTGGCTCTATATATTAATGTTCATTTCCAAATGCTAGGATTAGGTGCTGGCACAATTGTTTTCTGCCATGCAAATGCTGATGGCACATATTCGGCATCTACTAGTATGAATTGTCAAGTTAGTCGCTCATGTTTACCTGGAGATAATGGACATCCAAGTTCAACGACACATAATGCATATTCTGATAACGAATTGTTAGATCATATTGATGGTGACGGTAATTCTAACGCTTTTGAGGCGGCGTGTAATTTTAATAATACTTATTATGCGCTTGGAACAAGTAACTGCGAATTATCCTCCCCTAAAGGAGTGGTTGTATGGGCATTCGGTAACGACATTCATTGGGCATATTGTAATGATAACACCGGCCTTGATTTTACCGTTTGTCAGTATGATGTCTGGACATCGCAATAATGTAAACAATGAGGCTGAAAAAATAAAAGCCGAATTATAAAATTATTCACAAGGGTATAGTTATAAAGTAAGCGGGCTATTTACCGAAGGAATCTGTGGACCGGCGGATAAATGGATGCTATAGATTGGCGATAAACTAGTGATATGAGAGTTAGCTGTTTTGCTGAATCAATTCAGACCGGGCAAATTGACTTGTTCTGGTCTGTTACAGAAGCGTCTACCACCTGCCGACCTATATCGGGCCGGACGACTCACCCAGAAATGTCGGATTTGGAGAGACCCAACCATTTTTTTGGGCGGTCTGAGAGTTGATTCAAATTAAAAACTACCTCAAGGTGGAGCGAATAATATCAATATAAGGGACACAAATTGAAAGTTAGTCGAGTAGACCACACGAGTCATAAGCTTAAAACCGAAACGCAAAATTCGGACGGCAATGATTTTCAAACATCGTACAGAATAGAACTTCAGTTATTTTCGGATTCCGTTTCCAGTTCGCTTAAGAGAGAGTGTTTTAGCACAACGGGGTCGTCGGTGATTTGTCGACAACAAGCTCGAATTCTCAACCGTATCGCATCGCACACCTCATTGAGGTTAAATGCATTAGGTCGTCGTCATTTGCCCTTAAATCAGGCTGTCTACATGGCTTCACGGACGAAATGTGCGGTGCCTCTCCTTAGACTTCGTCCTTATTACCAATCATCTAGTGCAGGTGCATGAATCGCTAGGCGCGCACCAAGCTTTCATTTTTGAAAAACTATTAAATCAAATATTATTTAATTGAAAATAAAATCATTATGTTTTATACTCTCGTGTGTTTTCTAATTTGGCTATAACTTATTAAGGTCTTAATATGCACAAATATGGTTTTTGTAAATTAAAGTGTTGGTTATATCTAGCATCTAGCTTTGCATTCTTAACGTGCACAATAATTTGTTGCGCTGGATCTATTAACAATAGTTTACCCTTAACGAATGATTTGACCAACAAAGAGGAGGGTTTTAAATCAATTGTAGATTACCTTTTTCAATGGCCAAGTGAAGCAGTTTTACATGGGCTTAAAAGGATTAACTCCGATGCCCCAGAAGTTAAATTCGCTAAAATACAATGTGACGAATGGATACGTACCGCGTTAGATAAAGCTTGGTATCCACCTGAAAAAACGGAGACTTACTTTTTAAGAAACGAATTGTCAAATCACGATGTAGTAAGATTGGCATGGAATAGCCATGGATATAGAATAGAAGTGTCTCAAACAGCTTCTATATTTGTAATAAAGCTAATACCCAAGGATCATTCATATCTCGGCAATGACGTAGTACAAAAAATGAAAACTGTGAGGGATTTGGGCGTTCAGTTATTTAATAAAAGTGCGTACTTCAATGATTCGAGAAAACAAGGTGCCGTTGGTGTTTTGACTAACTTGACAGATATTATTATATCTTCTTCATTTTCAACAAATTGTCACCCGCAAGTAAATACAAGAGGAATGTTATATCTTGATCCACCATTGGATAGTGAGCTAGTCAGGCAAACCGATAACAATATGGATGTTCCGTGGGATATGACCAATGAGTCATATGAATATTGGTTTAGATATATATACTGGTGGAATAATGGGTTTCAGATTGGCTTCTATTTCCCAAAGACTGAAGGGTATGGTGCAAGACTAGTTAGTCGGAGAGGTCCTTTATTTAATATTGTGCAGGATAAAGACTTTTTTAGTCCTTTTCATCTACCTAATAAATAGACCGGAACCTCTGCGAAACGCAACTTTGACTGATTGATTTGCTGTCTGTGCATTTTACAAAGATAAAATTGTGTTGGCCGCGGCTGGTGCGAGCGGTTTTGCGCTCCGGATTAGACCGGTTTCAACCCGCCGGCGGGCGTTTTGAAGGTGATCGTTCATGCCGCGCTCAAATTGGCCAGCCGTTTCAATTTCTAACAGATGCTTTTGAACTCCAGTTCCAGACGGTTGGCCCCTTAGCCCACATACCGTACTCACCGATAACCCGCGCTCCGCTTCCACCAGGCAAAGACCGTTTCAATCTTACACCGGATCGAACTAAACAACTGGTTGATTTGCACTGTTGCCGGGCGCAGTTTTTCCCTGCGGCTGGGCTTGCGCAAAATCCCGTTGGCCACACCGTGTTCCGCGCACCATTCGTTGCGGGCCTTACTCCAATAGGCCTTGTCGGCCATGACCATTTCCTCGTCACTGTGAACCACGTTTTCAAATCACTGGCTGTCATGCACGTTGGCGGTCGTCAATGTCACCTGCCGGATCAGTGTGTGGTTTTCACCCACCGCCACATGCGCCTTGTAACCATAATGAGGCTGGCCTTGTTTCGCAGTGTAACCGGCGTCCCCATCGCCGCCGGTTTTATCTGCCTTTGCGGGCGCGCGGCGCGCGGCTTGCAACAACGTCGCATCCACCAGCGTGCAGGTCTTCAAAATCAAGCCTTTGGTTTGCAATTGCCGGTTGACCAAGCCCAGCAAGTTTTCGTGCAGCTCGTGTTCGCGCAACCGCTGGCGGAAGCGCACAAGCGTGGTCTCATCCGGCACGGCGTCCTGCAAGCTCAGGCCGACAAAGCGCCGCCAATTCAGGCGGTCGCTGACCAGTTGCTCACACTGCGGATCGCAGTGCTGGAGCAAGCTCATCTTGAAAAGCACCACCGGCGCATACGGCGGACGCCCCGTCGTCGCCGGATACATCGTCTGCAACGCCTTTTCAATCGGCTGCCAATCCAAGGTTCGATCCAGCAGTTACAAAAAGCCATTGGTCGGGGTCGCGATCATCAGGCTGTCCAAAAGTCCAAGCTGCGGATTGGTCGTCGTTTGCATATCTCTCGGACGCTTCATTCAAAAATCAAGTTTCAAGACATTTGTAGAGATTCCAACACGTAATTGAAAACTACTGTTCATACATTTAAAAATGAAAACTGTATATCGGCAAATCTTGAGGTGTGTGTATTTAACTTTTATATTATATTGTGCTGTTTTGAAACTGTTTGCCAGAGAATACGAAGTTGACGGGGAGGTTAAAGAGACTATCTATAAAATAGATGGCAGCGTCCAACTGGTAAAGAGTAGCAAGTATACTGTTTTCGTTAAAGATTGTTCATGGCTGATACAAACGACTGATCAAGACTTTGCCGGGAATCCTATTCTTGTTCGCGAGACATCTTGCGTTAACGGCACACAGATATATGAAGTTCAAGGACCTGGAAGCACATCAGGTTTGAATATTGCGACAATCGTCTCAAACAATGTTCCAGTTGGTGAAACTGACGATTATCTGGTCTGCCATCTTTGGCTGATGTATGCTTCAGGCTGTTATTTTGCCAACCTCACCACCAACTGGTTGACGCCAGCTTACGATCTGAACGCCTCGGCACCGGTTAATCCCGAGCTGAAGCGGGAGGCGAAATGGAATCTAGCCGACGGGCCGGGTTCGTTGCCGCTGAATGTGGTGTACATTGATGAGCGCGATCACTCTACGAATGCAACCTACGTGATGACGGGTGTGACCAACGTGGGGACAATCCAACTGGCAAGCGGATTCGTGTTTGAATTGAGAATCCATCATCGATTTGCGCCAGGACCGACCCTGCCAGGTGAGTCAGTTCCCGAATATCGCATTCGTAAACGGGCGGTGGCGACAGTAACATCGGTTCGCCCCGTATGCACGCGTTACGACTTGTTGCCTGCGGCAAAAGGAAATACTTATGTTGTTGACCAACGTTTGCCTAGTCCAACACCGACAAATACTTTGTCGTATTTTGTTAAAAACGGAGTCAAATGGCTTTCGCTTAATGATGCACAAAATAAATACATAGCGCAACCAATTCCTAGAAAAAATCGATTTCCAGTATTTTTTGCTATGCTTTTAATTCTCACAGCAGTACCTTTGTTGTTTCTAGTTAAAAACAGACGCAAATGACTGGTCCACGGCTTTCACAAATTAAAGTGAGCAACATAACGATGGCACGGCTTTTTCTTTATTCGGCGGGTGCGCTTTTGTTGCTCACGGGGGTGGCAAAACTCATCAGCGGCAGCGGTCACAGTCGGATTCTTTTGGAACACGATCCGGTGACTGGATTGAGATTTCGCGATTTGTTTTTGGCAGCAGGCACGATGGAAATAATAATTGCTGTAGTGTGTCTTTTAAGCAAGCGAGTTTGGTTCTCCGTTGGATTGTTGGCATGGCTGTCAACTAACTTTGTCGTTTATCGGATCGGCCTTTCGCAAACCGGTTATTTTAAGCCGTGCAGTTGTCTTGGAAACCTGACAGATGCATTGCATATTCCGTCGCATACAGTAGATATCACCATGAAAATTATTTTGTGCTATTTACTCGTTGGCAGTTATGCCACCTTTTTTTGGTTTTGGAAAATAAATCACAAGCCGCGGGTCGATAAATCTTATTCAGATGATAAATCAAAGTATGAAAAGTAGGTGCTTTACATAGCTATAAAAAGCCTGTATTTTCAAAGCGCATGACACGCAAAATAACTGTCATTTTTTTTAAAATAGTTGTGCTCGTATTTGGTTTTTCTTTGGTGCTTTTTGCAGACGGACTAAGGCGGTCACCGCAAAATTATGTTGGCTTCATAATAAGAGAGGTTTTTGCTGTTTTACAAGATTCTGAGACTCAGTGGGCGATTTTTTTATGCCTGGGAATTAACTTTGCTACATTTTGTTATTTAGGCTTTCGAAACAGTGCTAGCTTTTGGCGGACAAGCAACCCAAATATGTGGCTGGTCTTTATGATGCAAATGAATGTTTTGAGTTACGTAATTTCCTATTCATCATCAATTCCAGCTATAATATTGATCGGAGGTGCAGCATTGGGCCAAGGCGTGATGGTTTGGACATTATACAACACAAAATCATTTTCACTTTTGCCTCCTACGGTATTAGTTATTTTGTTTTCGTTTGCTTCAGTTTGGCAGGTGCCAAACCGCTTTTTCACGTATCATAATCACACGCGTTGGACCGGCCCGTGGGATAATCCAAATACTTTCGGATTGCTTATGGGAACAAGTGCCATAATTGCGCTTGGATTAGGAATTAGTAGCTGGCTGATGGCTAATATCAAATCTGAGATTGGAGTCACATGTTGGAAGATCGGAGTTGTGGAACGAACCACGGTTGGCATCCGACGTCTAGGATTATCTAGATGTGCATTCCTTTGCTTATGTTTAGTGTCAGTCGTTCTCATGGGGCGTGGGCTGTTATATAGTTACAGTCGAGGTGCATGGCTGGGAACTGTTTGTGGACTTATGTACCTGTTTGGGTTCAAACTCCAAAGTATAATGTTCAGCTCAAATGGTTCTTGGAATTATTGGTTATGGAAAAACCGGCTTCAGCTTTGCGTAATCTTGGCCTCTGTTTGCACACTATCGTTCTGGCATTTTCGAGAGACTGGCTGGCAGCCTGCGCACCGCGTTCTATCGGCAGTCAATCCTGTTGACTTTTCCTGGCGCAATCGTGTGGCCGCTTGGGAAGGCGCATTGCAAATCACGGCGGTACACCCGTGGACTGGTGCGGGCTGGGAACGGCCAGAACTATTGTATGAACAATATTATTTGTCGCCAAAAATTGACGAGAATGCAGCCATTGAAATGAATGACTACCTGATGCTTGGTGCAACGTTGGGGATTCCTGCGCTATTTTGTTTTGGAATATGTCTCTGGCAGTCCCTCACTCATCCTTTGGAAACTATTCTCCAACCTATAGTAGAGGGAAGCGTTGAAGAAATAACAGATTGGATTGGAATCGCCTGTCGCGCTGGAACCATCGTACTGCTGGTAGGTTTTTGGTTTGACGGCGGTATGTTTAAACTCCCTACGGCTGCAACATTCTGGATTTTGTTAGAATTAGGAGCATTGTGAATTGCAAAATGGGGTGGCAAAAGCGGCAAAATAAAGTTTTTTAGATTCGTGCAAGTCCATGAAAGCCATGTTTTGTGTTTTTATTGTCCTTGTTTTTTTTGGGGCACTGTTATGGTCCCGAGAACAGGATCCATTTTTTCGAAATTGGTTCACACTCAAAACCATCAAGGGGGAGTCAGTTAGATGTGTTGTCGTACTGCCAAAACCCATACGCCATTATCCCATAGTCATCTTTGCACATGATTCAGGTGGAACTGTGATGAATGACGGCAAGAATCTGAGACAAATGGCAGAACTGGGCCTCGCTAGCGTGAGTTTTGAATACAACCAATCTAACGAAGCTATATTTACAAGACAATTTGAAAGTGTGTTGAATTATCTTGACCAGCAAAAATGGGTTAACACAAACGCCATCGCATGGGTTGGTATTAGTTTAGGTGCAAACCGGATGTTTGATTTTGCGCTGCAACACACGAATCAACTGCCGCAATTGATGGTTCAATTGAGCGGCGGTGGCATTACGGAAGGGTCTCTTACTCCGACCACTTCAACCAATTCCCACCCTATGGATAAGAGGATAACAGGCATTCAATGTCCGCTTTTTCTGGTTCATGGGGAAGAAGATGAAGTCTATCCAGTAACTGACATAAAAAGACTGAGTTTATTTCTGCAAACCAATAAAATGCCAGTAAAATTGAAAATACTTCCCGGTTTGCAACATAACTTGGAACCAGAACGTGTCGTCATTTTCCGCTGTATTGGGGAATATTGCCTGTCACAACTTGCTGGAACGAATGCGTTGAAGGACTACCACTCTATTGCCCGATGGCAGGCAGGATCGCCGCCATTGTGGCTGTTCTGGCTTCCGGCATTGTTCTGGCTTGTCGGCTGGTTTGTTTGTAGTCGTTCTTTCAAGGCAAATTTGCCGGAAAAAATAAAGAAGAAGAGCTGCGGTGTGACTTCGCTTCGTTGCCTCGCCGTCTTGCTTGCAATTTGTGCCTTGGCAGAAACTACCATACATATGGTTCCACAGTATCTTGCCGTCACTGATAATACGCTTTCGATCGCTCGCCGGTTTCTTGTTCAAACAAAGGAGCGCGCTGATTTTGAATTTCTCGCTTCTCAGCCCATCTGGCGTGGACAAGAATTGGGAACGCTTTTGGACCACGTTGAATTGGCCGGTTACAACCGCGAAATCATAAATTGGCAAATGGACCAGAAAATATATCAGAATTACGTGTTGTCGCCGACTATCACTGGCGGTGGTGACGAGCAACTAAACTGGCGGCGCCCGTTGTGGGAAGAATTCTATCCCCGCATCCGCCATGAAACTTCGCCGGAAGATGCAGCCAAGATTGTTGTTCGCCATCTTCGGGAACGGGTTACCATTGCTACATTGTCAAACCTGTCCCATCAAGCGCCGGACATTTGGTTAAAACAAATCACCGATGAAACTGGATTTAAGATCATTTATGTCGCCGCCCTTCGAGCCGTTGGCGTTCCTGCGCGCTTGGATTCGAACAATCACGCCGAATTTTGGGACGGCGCAAGGTGGCAGAATGCACCAGCACCCTCCGTTATCAGTTTGTAGGAATCAGTGACCAGATACTTTCGATGCAGGTAGTCGGGTCATCAGAGAGTGCATGATGGCAGGTTGGTTTATGTAAGTGAAGGCTGAGGCCCAACGCTGGCCGATGGTGATGATCTGATCCGCTGAATAGTGGATGGTATCGGCAAAGCCGTTGGTGATGTCTGCAGTCGTCACAAACGTTACATTAGGATCCGTTTTTTGGAGGTTGACCATGGCTTGATTGACCTGCGCTACCCCCCCTTGGCTTAAAGCAAATGCTGGCAGATTGGAGTTGATCTCAGTCAGGATAAACTGAAGCGTCCGTGCGTTGAGGTCAGTGCGCACATCGCTGATAAACTGCGCGATGTCTGCCGCATAGGTCGAGGGATTCACCATGGCATCACTTTCGCCCTGCAACCAGAAAAAGCCTTTCACGGTGGGCGCGTAACCATGGTCAATCAACTGCTGTAGGCTGTTGGTGACCTCGGAGATGAGCCGGGGATAAAGCAGATTGGCCGACTTCAAAAATTGCGTGTGCAAGTCCGCGCCACCGGAGGCGAACTTCACCAGTGCCAGCGGCTTCCCAAAGCGCACCGCCAGATCGCTGCCCGCCGAGAGTTCCGGCCCAAAACCGCTGAAGTTGCCGGCATATCCGGCTCCCTCCGTAGAAAGTTGCCCCACACTGCCCTGACTATAGAAATTTTTCTGCGTGATCAGATTGGCCTGATAAGCAAATAAGGCGCGGGCATCCGGGGTGTTGACGTAATGAAGGTTCGTCAGGCTCAAGCTGGCCGGATTGGCCTGCCAGCCATGCGCATTGGACTGGCCGGCGCAAACATAAACATCAATCGGCGTGCCTTGAGTATGCGGTGGGGCAGGCGCGGCAGTGAGCGACACACTGTCAAAATCACTGTAGGAATTCTTTGTGGGGACTGCCTGTTCCAAAACGATTTCCAACGGTTGCCCCAAACCCGGCGGATTCGGGCCGGTGGTAAAACTCCGCGCGGAAGTGGCAAAGGTTCCGGGAGCGGCGAGGTTATTATTCTCGCCAACCCAATCGCCTACCACGGTTCCGTTGGTCGTCTCCAAGGCGATGTGATAGCCGCCCCAAGTGCCACGGCTGCGATTGCCCACCTGCACCGACAAGGTGTAAGTGGTATTTGAGTTCAGGGTCGTGGTCAGCATCTGGCTTACACTTGGATTGGCAACGCCGTCAGGAGAAAAGGTGAACAGGGTATTGGGCGGCGAAACTCCGGGGGTGGGCGATAAATAAAAGAAATCCGGGTTGAGCAGTCCGACCGTGCCAGTGCCAGTCCAGCCGGTCGGGGTTACCGTTTGATTGGTAGGGGCAGCGGGGCCGGAGAGGGCATCCAGATCAAAATTGGCGTTCATGATCGGAATCAAGCTTCCCGGCAAGACGTTAAGGGTGGCCACGGAACTGGTAACGGAGCCGCCATCATTGGTGGCGACCACCCGATAAGCCAGCGCCCAATTACTGTCGGTATTGGACAGCTTCAGAATGTTGTCGGTCGCGCCCAACACCTGACCGCCATCGAGGAGATTGGTGAAGGTTCCGCTGCCAACCGCCCCGGCCTGCCATTGGTAGCTCACTGGTTTGACGCTCACTGTTTCCACGCTGAACGAAACATTATCGTTGGTCTGGGACACCGGCTGGGTGGTGATGATCGGTGGAATAGCCGGAGCCAGCAACAGTTGAAAGCCGTTCAGGGCGGTAAACTGCTGCCCGGCGTTTTCGGTCGCCGTGAGGGTCAGTGTGCCATTAGTCAGTGCGCCCATGAAAATCTGATAAGCAACCCCGCAACCAGCCGAAATTTGACGCGAGCTGGCGCTGGTGGTCAAAGTTTTTGTGGAGTTTCCGCCCGTTGCCCCCGTCAAGTGCAGCATCGCCCCCTGACCGCTGGCATTGCCCACCGCATGGACCACCAAGGCAAAGGGCGAATTGATGTATTCGGTCAGATTGTTGAGGCTTACGGTCACATTGGCCGTGCCGCCCGTGTAGCCATAGGCGTAACCCTGCATCAAATTGGTGGTGTTGGGATCCATGGGCGGGCCAGCGGGGGAAACGTATAACTGTCCGGCATTGGCCAGAGCCAGCCCGACGCCGCCCAGCGTATTGCTGCCGGTATCCACTATCGGGAAAGTGTTCGCGGTGACAGCCTGATTCCAGAAATCCCCGGCCGCGCCCAAAACCGCTGCCCCAGTCTGCCGCGCACCGCCGCCGATGGCCACATTCACCAGCCGGGTCGCCGAATCCGCCGTCAGCCGGGCGGGAGCACTGGTCACGGCACCAAGGTCGTTTTTTACAATCACCACATAATCGAGCGCCTGATTGGAAGTCACATTGGCAATCGTCAAGGTTTTGCCCGTCGCCCCCGCAATGTTCCCACCATCCACCAAATTGGTGAAGCTTCCGCTGTTGACCGGCCCGGCCTGCCATTGGTAATGGAATGGGGCGGTGCCTGCCGGGGTCACGGTGAACGAAGCGGTCTGGCCCGCCAACACCATTTTTGCACCGGGCTGAATTTTGATCACTGGGTCGGGAGTGATGATCTGAAGCTGAAACCCGTTGACAAAAGCCGCCGCCGTGTCCATCCCCGCCGCCCCGCCATTGACGGTAAAAACGAGATTGTCACCGGTCAGGGTTCCGGTGAAAACATTGTAGGCCACACCCGAACCAGCACTCAATTTTCGTGAAGTCGAAGTGGTGGTCAAATTGCTGGCAGTGTTTCCGCCCCAAGCCCCACCTGTCACCGACAGGGTCTGAATTCGGGGGCTCGGTGCGCCGGCGTAGATCACTAGGTTAAAGGTGCCACCNNGCGGCGTAGATCACCAGGTTAAAGGTGGCACCTGCATCGCCGGACAAGCCGCCGACCGTAAAAGTCCAAGGGTCGATGTTTGGCCCCGTGGTGATGAACTGTTCAATGTCCGCGGACATCAAGTTGGTCGTGCTGACATCCGTGGCCGTGCCGTTGTTATGAGTGCCATAAACCTCGTTGGGGAACGCACCCACGGTGAGCGTCCGATCACTGGCCATGTAGGTTGAATTGACAAGCGCGGCGGCCTTGATCGTGGTGCCGGAGCCGGGAATATGATAGGGGATGGTCTCTTGATTCCAAATCCCGGAACCTAAAACCGCCGGGCCGAAATAAGTGGTGCCNNAGAAATTGCACGTTGATGAGGTTCGTGGTCGTCGCCCGAGCTTGGCCTAGCGACAACATCACTGAAAGTAGAGCGGTTCCCAATACGAGTGCGAATTTACGGGTTGAAGCAGGATTTAAATCGGCTGACTGCCGATGACCACTCAAGTTTGCGTCCCTTAAGAGATTCTTCAGAACAATTATTTTACCACGGTTGACCATACCTTATGCTTGTTTTGGAAATAAGCAGCGCGCTCTGGATGCGTGTTGAATTGTTAAAAATCTCGCAGA
>PLHK01000012.1 GCA_003139955.1 Limisphaerales bacterium | reverse complement strand
GCATCCACATCCACCGGCACCGTGTCTTTGGTCAGGGTCTTTTCCGCCTTGAAACCGGTCGTAATGACCCGCGTGTCAATCCAATAGGGAATCGCATCAATAATCGGAACAATCAGAAACAAGCCGGGCCCTTTTAAGGCGCGGAACTTGCCCAGACGCAAAATAACCGCCCGGTCCCACTGGTCGGCTACCTGGATGGAAGCAGCCACGATCAAGGCCAGAATAAAAGCCGCAACCCCAATCCCGCCGGCTAGCACATGGGCTCCGGCGCTGTACTCGGCATAAACCGGCACTGCTCCAACCGCCAAAATAACGACGAAGGCCAGGAAGGCGAATGATTTGTTTTGTTGCATAAATATTTTCGATGGAGGATTTATTTCACAGAAATTTCACAGGGATTGGCTTTGAGATGGGACTTCGTATTCTGAACTGCGGCGTGAGGACGACGGGGCAGTATCCTGGCTGGGATAAGTGACGCCTGAAGGGTCCGGGCGAGTTGATATTCCTTAACCAGCTCCGCTTCGGCGGCCAACCAGCGCTGGATTTCGCGCCAAGGCAATAGCGCTTGTTTCAAGAAGTTCAAGTTGACTCTTCTGGCAATTTCAGCCGGAGAGGGAGCCAACACAGATTTCATGCTGAACCGCATATCTGTAACGGTTGAGGGGGTTCCCCCCGCCAGTTTTTGGTTTTGCTTCTGTGAAAGCTTCACTTGTTTCATGGTGCGATCATGGATAGCCAAACAGGTGCCGACCATGGGGTGTAACCCGGCCTGCTTGAAAAAATCCGGCGCATTGCCGGAGTCTGAAAAGGCCTGGCACCGGAGCATGCATATTCTTTGAAACAGCCATGAACCCAGGTCCCAAGCGCAGTTACTTTCCAAGATACTTTGAAGGATTGCGAATCCGGTCGAGCCGTTCCGCCTCATTTTCGAACAGGTCAATCTCCTCCTGTCGTTTCCTGACGGCCGCCGCAACCATTTTGGAAAGTGATTGAATTCCTGGCCCCACCAGCCATAGAACAATCACCGTGAAGAGAAATATACTTAACATAATTATTCTTTGTTAGGGGAGACGGAATTTATGTTCCTCTTAATAATTGATCATACGCCGATGCTCGGCGGCCACCATGGGGTAAAGACCCCATGGCAAACAACCCGTCAACATCTAGCATACCGTCGGCAATTAAAACAAAGACCAAAAACTATGACCAAAATCAATGTGGACCATTCAGTTGTCGCCATCTTCAATTCACACACTGGAGCCGAGGCCGCCGTCAAGGAACTGCAGCAAGCGGGATTTGACATGAAAAAACTTTCCATTGTCGGGCGCGATTATCACACGGATGAACACGTGGTCGGCTACTACAANNCGTTGCTGATGGCGGGACCGATTGTCAGTTGGATTGTCGGGGCGCTCGAAGGTGCAGTGATCGTTGGCGGACTAAGCGCGTTGGGGGCCGGCCTGTACAGCATGGGCATACCCAAGAACAGTATTTTGCAATACGAGACGGCGGTGAAAAGTGGCAAGTATGTCCTGATCGCTCATGGCTCCGATGTGGAAACTGCCCACGCCCGGGAGATCATCAGCCGCACCAATCCGGAAACGCTGGAGGCTCACCAACCGGCTTCCGCCACCAGCAAAGCAACCCCGGTAGGCGCATAGTTTGCGGCCCGGTTCGGAAACCATCAACACTGTTGACGGGTTCATTCCTGGATGAATAATAAATCAACAATCCAAGTCGACCATGAACGGGCCGCCGCCCCGGTAACGACCAAAGAATTTTACGCGCGTTTGAGTTCGCGGTACGGCCCCGATTACCAAGGCAACCAGCTCTCCGCCATGCGCCATGGATTGGGCGGTCATGCGGAAAATCCGCCGGTTGATTGATGAACCGATGATCCGGACTGACCTTGACCAACTCATTGGAGCGATTCTGATCATGATCGGTGCCGTGCTGCCGGTGGTCAATCCACTGGGAGACGCCCCGATTTTCCTGGCCATGACTCCCGGTTGTGACGAAGTAACCCGCGCGGATTTGGCGAAACGCATCTCCATCTATTCCTTCTTTTTGCTGTTGGGCTCAATGCTGTTCGGATCGTTTGTCCTCCAACTGTTCGGTCTTTCGATCCCAGTGGTCCAGGTCGCGGGAGGAGCGGTGGTATGTGCCTTGGGCTGGAAACTCCTGGCCGACAATTCAAAACCGGCGGAGGTGACCCTGGATCCGGTCCTCNNTGACGATTGATGCCGGGGTGATTTCGGTGGCCATTACCGTCGGTGCCAATCACGCTCACACCTTCCAACACGCGATTATTCAACTGCTTGCCGCCGTCCTTGGAGCCGGTCTCATCGGGTTGTGCATTCTTCTGGCCTATCGCTACGCCCAGCGGGGGGGCCAGCGGATTGGCCACACCGGCATGATGGTGGTGGTGCGCCTCTCGGCGTTCATCATGGTGTGCATTGGAGTCGGCATTAGTTGGAATGGCGTCAAGGCATTGCTGGCAGAAGTGGGTGTTTCGGCACATTGAATGGTCAATGTCTGGGTGGCATTCCGGCGTGGGTTTCCATTCGCTCGGACGGATCAAATTTTCCAGCCGCTTGAAAGGCATCTGGACAATCGATATCTTGTATTCGGTCGATTTTCAGGAGGCGATTGTCTGACTCCCCCCCGACAACAGATGAACAGGCTTCGCTAAAGAGTTCAATTTTAGATAACGAAGCAATGTCCCTCTTAAATCATCGGGACAATCAACAACCCGGATTGCGCTTTGGCCGCCAGCGACACCACGACTTCAACGAACGGACCCTCATGCAATGTGGTGTCTTCATTGGCCACACGGCCATCGTGCTCGTGCAAAACAGCGTTACACATTCGGAAGGGAGCTCGCTGAAAGGTCCGCCGGTCTGCAAAGCCTTGGTTGAGCGCGCATAATCAGAGGAATCGGCAAAGCCATATTGCTTGTGGGGTTGATCAAGACTGGCCGGAAACTTCTCTTACAAAGTTGTAATCTTGGGGCAAGGACTGGGCAACGCGAGCGTGTTTTATTGTTGGCAGTGGCGGAGGCCGCCCGCTGGTTGCCCCTGCGCCAGCCCAATAGCAAATGCAAACATGGTTTACAATTTTATGAAATCAAAACAGCTCGCACCCCGGGTTATTGCGCTGGTCACTTCGGTTGCGCTGACAGGTCTTGTAATGGCGACGGCGTTGGGCAGTCGGACGACCGCATTCGCGGCCGGGGCTGTTGACCCNNCCTGCTGGAACATTCCCAATTCTCACATCACCAGCTTGATGACGAACTGGCCGCGAGATTCCTTGACCGCTATGTTGATTCGCTTGACCCCGGCCACGAGATGTTTCTCCAGTCAGATGCGCAAGCATTTGACCGGTTTCGTTCGCGCCTGCCGGATATGACCAACCGCGAGGGCGACCTTACGCCGGAACAGACCATCTTCAAGCGTTTTTTGGAACGCCTGACCCAGCGCACCACATATGCCACCAATCTGTTACAGAGCGAGCAGTTTACTTTTACCAGGCATGACACATTTTTATTGGATCGCAGCAAAGCTCCGCGACCGGCGGATCTTCAGGCCGCCCATGAACTTTGGCGGGAAAGCGTCCGGGCGGAATATTTGCAGGAAAAGCTGGGTGGCAAGAAGCCGGCCGAAATTGTGAACAGCCTCACACTTCGTTATACCCGCCAACTGCAGACCATGCGAAAACTCACCCCAGAGGATGAGCTCGACATCTATCTCAATGCCCTGGCCCATGTTTATGACCCGCACTCGGATTACTTCGGCCGCGAACAAATGGACGACTTCTCCATTGCCATGAGCCTGTCCCTGTTCGGCATCGGTGCCACTCTCCAAGCAGACGACGGTTATTGCAAAATAGGCGAGCTTGTGCCCGGTGGTCCGGCGGCCAGGAGCGGATTGCTCAAACCCGGCGACCGCATCGTGGCGGTGGGACAACCGGATCAGAAATCAGTGGACATCGTCGACATGCCGCTGCCCAATGCTGTGAAACTGATTCGCGGCCCCAAAGGCACGCCAGTCCGCCTGACCCTCATTCCCGTTGGCGCCACCGACGCGTCCTCGCGCAAGACCATCACCATTGTACGTGATGAAGTTAAGTTGGAGGATCAGCAAGCCAAGGCCAGCATTGCGGACTGGCCGCAAACCAATGGGGTGGCTCTGCGTTTAGGCGTCATCGATCTGCCCGCGTTCTATGGCGGCTTTGACCAGGGAACGGGTANNTATTCAGGGTCTGGTCCTGGACTTGCGGCAAAACGGAGGTGGTTTGGTCGAGGAAGCAGTCAGGCTGACTGGTTTGTTCATCCACCAGGGACCGGTGGTGCAAACCCGCGATCTGGACGGCCAAACGGACGTGGAGAAGGACATAGACGCTTCGGAGCTTTACGATGGTCCCCTGATTGTTCTCACGAGCCGGTTCAGCGCTTCGGCGTCAGAAATTCTGGCGGGTGCATTGCAGGATTACGGGCGGGCTCTGATCGTGGGCGATAACTCCACTTATGGGAAAGGCNNAAACCGTCATCCCGCTGGCGAACCTCATGGATCAGCATCGGATTGCCCACTCATTTGATCCCGGCGCCCTAAAAATCACGATTCGCAAATTTTACCGGCCGAGCGGCGCGTCCACCCAACTCAAGGGAGTGGCGGCAGACATTACGCTGCCATCCTTGAGTGGTGTGGCGGATGTCGGCGAATCTGAAATGAACAACCCCTTGCCGTGGGACCGGATCCCCTCCTCCAATTTCACCCGGGAGGACCACGTCACCCCGTTCTTGCAAGAACTGCGGGCACGGTCGGCGACGCGCGTGGCGAAAGACAAGGACTTTGCCTTGCTCGGCGAGGAGATCGGGCAATTGAAGAAAAATCTCGCATCCGAAACAGTTTCCCTAAACGAAGCGGAACGCCGCCGGGAAAACGACGCCGCCAAAGTGCGTGAAGACTCCCTGAATCAAGAGTGGGCCGCCCTTAAGGAAAGCCAGCCAAAAACCTATGATTTCACCGTCGAAAGTGCCGAGAAAGTGGGCCTGCCCCCGCCGGCGGTGGCCAAAGCAGGTATCCCGACGGCAGAACTGGCCGGGTCACCTGCTCACAAAGCGAAAGTTGCCGGGGCGGTTAATCCGCAAAATGATCCCGTCCTCCGCGAGGCAGAACAAATCATGGTTGATTATGTAGATATGCTGCACTTGCCCTCAACATTGACCGTCGCGGCTCATTGACGGTTGACGAGGACTTTTGCCGGGAATCACGCCTGATAGCGACCCATATAAACATATCTATTCCCGAATATGTGGGGTACGGTGGTATCACTGGAATTATGCGTGTGCTGGTAATTGAAGATGACAG
>PLHK01000071.1 GCA_003139955.1 Limisphaerales bacterium | reverse complement strand
GCGGCGGCTTCAATCGTCGGCAGTTCGCGCAGCCAGCGGTGCCAAAAGGGAATCACCGTTTTCACCTGCGTCTGTTGCAGCATGATTTCGGAAACCCAGATCACGTAAGGATCACGCGTGCGCCGCCACGGCAGGTCGCGGGCGTTCGCGGCGAACCATTTGAGCAATCGCGGCACCAGCAATTTTACTTTTGGATTTTTCAAGCCGCGTCAAAATCCGTTAATTGACACATTGAAGCAAGATGCTATTTGTTCGCCATGCAAATATGTTTGGAAGGCGAGAAATTTATCAAAGTAAATGTCTTATCAAGATGAACAATTTTTTGAATTACTGGAAAGATAATTTCAAACAATCCAAAGACGGGTTTGATTTTACCATGCTAGTTAGGTATTCGTGGCACACCAAGATTTCAATAATATAACTTTCCAAAATCTTTGTGCCTTTGCGCCTTTGCAGTTAAAATTTTCCGCGTGAAGCCGCTCACCATCCACACTTGCAAGCTGACCGACGAACAGGCGTCGGCGTTGCTGGCCGCGTTGCGGGCGCGCAACTGGAAGCCGCGCGTCGTGCCGCATGCGCGGTTCGCGTTCGAGTCTGACACTACGAACCTCGTTTTTTACGAGAGCGGCAAGCTCGTCGTGCAGGGCAAGGGCACGGCGGAATTTGTCGAGTTCGTGCTGGAGCCGGAAATTCTCAAGGAGGTCAGGCTCGGCTACGAAACCATTTTGAATCCCGACCTGCTCCTGCCGCGCATCGGCGTGGACGAAAGCGGCAAGGGCGATTTCTTCGGGCCGCTGTCCATCGCGGGCGTTTATGTGAACGAAAAAGTCATCGCCGCGTGGAAGGATTTGGGCGTCCGCGATTCCAAAAATATTTCCAGCGACAAAAAAATTGCCGAGCTCGCCGAAAAAATCCGCACGACGCCCGGCTGCGTGACGGATTCCGTCGTCATCGGCAACGAGGCTTACAATCGGCTTTACGCGAAGATGAAGAGCGTCAACACGCTGCTCGCGTGGGGTCACGCGCGCGTGATCGAAAACCTGCTCGGCAAGCGTTACCAAATGAACCCGCCGCCGGTGAAGGCCATCAGCGACCAGTTCGCCGCGAGCAAGAGCGTGATCGAAAAGGCGTTGATGGCGCAGGGCAAAGAAATCCAACTCGTGCAGCGGCACAAGGCGGAAGAAGACATCGCCGTGGCGGCGGCCTCGATCCTGGCGCGCGACGAATTTGTGAAAGGCCTGGCGAAACTGGAAAAACAATTTGAAATGAAACTGCCAAAGGGCGCGTCGGCGGCGGTGGATGCGGCGGCGAAAAAATTTGTGGAAGAACGCGGCGCGAGTGAACTGGCGAAAATTTCCAAGCTGCATTTTCGCACGGCGCTGCGCGCGCAAGGTTTGCCGGAGCCGCCGAAGACGGAGTGGCGGAAGCGGTAAAAAAAACTGGCTTGTCGCCGGGGCGTTTGGAGTTACAGTTTCAGCAGCCATGAAAACGCTTCCGGCCAAGGCGAAAATCAGCGGACTCACGCTGATTAAATTATTATTGATTGTGCTAGTTGTGCTTGCTGTCGCCCGACAAACTGAAGCCCAATCGTCGCAGTTTTTCCGAATTTCAGGACCGGCGGCAACGAGCATTACTGCATTTAACCCTGATGGCACATTAGTTTGGAGCAATGCGATGGCGGGCACAAATTATACCGTCCAGACCGTCACATCCCTGCCCGGCGGAACCAATTGGGTGGGCTATGTTCAGCTTCCCATCACCAACGGAGTGAATACAAACCAAATCGTTGACTTCAATCCACCCGCAGGCATGGCATTCATTCCGGCAGGGATTTTTACAATAGGAAGCACACTCGATAGCGTATTCGCCGCCATACCTACGAATGTTTTTACTTCGGCATTTTACATTGACAAAAACCCGATCTATTGCAGTCAGTGGCAGGTTATTTATACCTATGCCACTAATCTAGGCTACACCTTTGTTCACGCTGGTGTCGGCAAGGATACAAATCATCCAGTTGTGTCCGTGGATTGGTATGATTGTATAAAGTGGTGCAATGCGCGTTCACAATTTACAGGATTGAAGCCTGTGTATTATACTGACTCAGGATTCACACAGCCCTATACCAACGGCGAGACAACGAATATATTTGCAAATTGGACGGCAGGTGGCTACCGGTTGCCAACGGAGGCTGAATGGGAAAAGTCGTCCCGTGGCGGATTGAGCGGAAAACGGTTTCCATGGGGAGACACGATTTCTTGGAATCAAGCAAACTATTTAGGCGATTCCTCCGGTTTATCTTTACCGTATGATCTTGCCACAGCAACCGGTTTTGATCCTAGTTTTGCTACTGGAGGTTATCCCTACACAAGCCCGGTCGGTTACTTTGCAGCAAATGGATATGGTTTGTATGATATGGCAGGTAATGTGTATGAGTGGTGTTGGGATTGGTATGCAGGAACTCCTTATCCAACTGGAAGTCCATATTTGGGAGGCATCGATCCACATGGGCCAGTAACAGGTATTTACCGAGTTATGCGAGGAGGCGGTTGGGGTAACACAGCAGATCAAGCGCGATGCGCCTATCGCTACGGACAAAATACACCGGACTATCCTATACAAACCCTTGGTTTTCGTTGCGTAAGAGGATTGTAGTATATTGCCTTTTGTGTAGATGAATTCCATGAATTTTCTCGCCCACAATCGCATTTCTCGGTTTAATCTCCGCCGCATGAAACAAAAAGCTTACGCCGCCGCCGGCGTGGACATTGATCTGGGCAATCGCGTCAAGGCCACGCTCCCGCAATTGCTCGCCAGCACGCATCGCCGCGAGGTGCTCGGCAAGGTCGGCGGCTTCGGCGGCCTGTTCGCGCTGGACGTGAAAAAATATCGCGAGCCGGTCCTCGTGTCGTCCGTGGACGGCGTCGGCACGAAGCTCAAGCTCGCCTTCGCGCTGGACCAGCACGACACCATCGGCGCGGACCTCGTTAACCATTGCGTGAACGACATCGCGGTGCTGGGCGCGGAACCGCTGTTCTTCCTCGATTATCTCGGCACGGGCAAACTGGAGCCGCACGTTTTCACGGACATCATCAAGGGCTTCGCGCGTGCGTGCGCGGAAAATAACTGCGCGCTCATCGGCGGTGAGACGGCGCAGATGCCGGGCTTTTATCAGGCGGGCGAATATGACGTGAGCGGCACGATCGTCGGCGTGGTGGAAAAATCCAAGATGCTCAACGGCCAGAAAACCATCCGGCGCGGCGACGTGGTCATCGGCATCGAATCGAGCGGGCTACACACGAACGGCTATTCGCTCGGGCGAAAAATTTTCTTCGAGCAACTCGGCTACAAACCGAACGACAAAGTTCCCGGCTTGAAAAAATCCATCGGCGAAGAATTGTTGAAGGAACACATCAGCTACGGCCCGCTGGTGCAAAAGCTGTTGAAAAAGTTCAATCTCGTCGGCAAGCCGGACCAGGTGCGGGCGTTCGCGCACATCACCGGCGGCGGATTCGTAGACAACATCCCGCGCGTGCTGCCGAAAAATTTAGACGCCGTGATCAAAAAAGGCTCGTGGGAGATGCTGACGATTTTCCAAATCATCGAGCAAAAGAGCGGCGTGCCGGACGACGAGCTTTACCAAGTGTTCAACATGGGCATCGGCATGGTTTCAATCGTATCGGCGGAAAAAGCGGAGGCCGTGCTGAAATTCATCAACTCGCAGAAGCACAAGGCTTGGATCATCGGCGAAGTCGTCAAAGGTTCAGGCGAAGCGCGCGTGGAATAAGTTTTTGCCACGGAGGCGCAGAGATACAGAGAAAACATTTTTCTTAACTCTGCGCCCCGGTGTCTCGGTGGCAATTATTTTGCGGACGGAAACTATCGCGGCTCGATGACCAGCGTCATGTATTTCTTTTCCCGCGCGAAGATGACGGGGTCAACGACGTCGAGCTGGCTTTGCAAATTACTGCGCAGTTTTCCGATCACATCCTGCAAGAGAAAATTCAGCGCGGGGCGTTTGCGTTCCAGCCGTTCGGCGGCGAACTGCGCGGCGGGCAGGCCAAAGCGCGTGCCGAACATGTGCGCGAAGGCGATGCTCGGCAGGACGTTCGCGGTGATGTCCTGTTGCGACACGATATGCCAGCCGCGCGCCTCAAGCGCGGCGGTAAAATCCGTCCACAAATGACCGGACTCGCGCGCGGCGCAGGAAGTGCGAAAATAATCGCACAAAATCCAGCGGCCGCCCGGTTTCAAAACCTGTCTGATCACGTCGAGCGCCACGGGCAAGTTCATGTATTGAAACGATTCGGAGGTAATGACGGTTCCGAATGCGTGGCGAAATTCGGGCAAGGGAATATTTTCTAAACGTCCCTCGATGAGCGGCACGGCGGGATAAACTTCGCGGATGCGGCGGATTTGCGCGCGGTTCGGCGTGAGCGCGGTCGGGTGCAGGCCGCGTTGCAGCAGCAGACCGACCAGTCCGCCGAGACCGCAGCCGGCGTCGAGCACGCGGTTTTTTTTGTCCACCACCAAGTCGGCGAGGCGTTCGCCGTAGCGGATTTGCGCGGTCTGGATGGAATCAATGGTGGTTTTTTCCGGCGGGACGGACGGGTCTTCGCTGTAGCCGTAATTCAAAAAACCGCCGGGGAGAATCTGGCCATAAAGCTTCAACGTCGCATCATCAGCGGCCTTGTGCCCGTTCTGGACGGGACCCAGAGTACGGGCAAACGACTTCCAATGCCGAGGATGCAACATTCGCCCGGCGATGCTTTTTGCAACGAAACCCGCAGTGATTTTTTTCTTAATAAAAGTTTTCTGGCAGCCAATGGTTTGGGCTGGCTGTCCGTGTCTGAAAAAACATTTTGGTTTAGACGGGCGGCGCAGCACAAGCCATTTCGTCGTCGGCAGCGGACGTTTTTGTCGGGCGGCGGTTGATTTCGGGCGGAGTCCTTGCATAATCTGCGGCGGCCTTTTCATGAAAATACTTGTCATCGGTTCGGGCGGACGCGAACACGCCCTCGTTTGGAGACTCGCGCAGTCGCCGCACGCCACGCAGATGTGGTGCGCGCCTGGCAACGCGGGCATCGCGCAGGAACGGCTCGCCAAAAATTCTACGCCGGTCGAGTGCGTCAACATTTCTGCCGAAGATTTGCCGAGACTGCTGACGTTCGCGCGGGAAAAGAAAATTGAACTCACCGTCGTCGGCCCGGACAATCCGCTCGCGCTGGGCATCGTGGATTTATTTCAGGCGAATGGCTTGAAGATTTGGGGCGTGAATCAAAAGGCCGCGCAATTTGAGTCGTCCAAAGTTTTTTCGCAGAAGTTCATGGAGAAATACGGCATTCCGACCGCCGCTGCTGGAACTTTTTCTAACGCGAATGAAGCCAAGCAATTTTGCACCACCCTCGGCGGCAAGTGCGTGGTCAAAGCGGACGGCCTTGCGCTCGGCAAAGGCGTTTTGATTTGCGCGAATCAAGCCGAGGCAGAAAAAGCCGTGGAGGAAATCATGGTCAGCAAAGCGTTCGGCACGGCGGGCGCGAGCGTGGTCATTCAGGAATTTCTCGAAGGCATTGAGATTTCACTGCACGCATTATGCGACGGCCAGACGGCGAAGATTTTTCCCACGTCGCAAGATCACAAACGCGCGCTGGACGGCGACCTTGGTTTGAACACCGGCGGGATGGGAACGTATTCGCCGACGCCGTTTTTGGATGACGCGCAACTTGCCGAGACCGCGCGCAAAGTTCTCGAACCGTTCATGCGTGGTTGCATTGAAGAGAAAATTGATTATCGCGGCCTGCTTTATCCCGGCGTGATGCTGACGAAAAACGGGCCGAAAATTCTGGAGTTCAACGCGCGCTTTGGCGACCCCGAAACGCAGGTTTATCTGACGCGACTTGAAAATGATCTGGTCGAACTGCTCGACGCGAGCGTG
>PLHK01000064.1 GCA_003139955.1 Limisphaerales bacterium | reverse complement strand
GCGAGTTCCTGAATGTTCATCAGAAACGAACCGTCGCCATCAATATCGATGACCTGCTTGTCTGGGAGCGCGACCTTGATGCCGAGCGCGGCGGGATAGCCATAACCCATCGAGCCGAGGCCACCGCTGGTCGTGAACTGGCGTGGGTATTTGTATTTATACCATTGCGCCGCCCACATCTGATGCTGGCCGACGCCGGTGGAAATGTAAGCCTCGCCCTTGGTCATTTCGTAAAGCGTTTCGATGACCATCTGCTGCAAAATCACTTCACTCTCCTTGCCGCCCATGTGATCAATCATATGATCGCTATTGGCGATTTCGGGCGTGATGCGATACGCGAACGGCGCTTTTTTCTGCCACTCGGCGATCTGCGCGAGCCACGCGGTGTGATTCTTTTGCACCGGACGTTTCGCAACCAATTTATTCAGACGCGTCAAAGCATCCTTGATGTCGCCGACGATGGGCAAATGCGCCTCGCGATTTTTGTTCAACTCCGACGCATCAATGTCAATGTGTACAATCGTGCCGGTCTTGCAAAATTCCTCAAACTTGCCCGTCACGCGGTCGTCAAAACGCACGCCGAACGCGAGCAGCAGATCCGCGCCGTCTTTCAACTTCACCATCGGCGCATCGTAGTTCGCGCGCTTTTCGTATTCGCCGTTGACCGCCCAGTTCGCCGAAGCGGAACCGTGCATGCCGAGCCAGCGCAACGAGAGCGGATGCGTTTCGGGAAAACCGCCGATGCCCATGAGCGTGGTCGTCACGGGAATGTTCGTCGCCTCGGCGAATTTTTTTAATTCCGCCGCCGCGCCGGAAGAAATAATTCCGCCGCCAACGTAAAGCACCGGACGTTCGGATTTTTCAATGAGTCCGATGATTTCGTTCAATGCCACTTCATCCGCGCGCAAATCGGGTTGAGTGTAGCCGGGCAAACCTTTTTTAATTTCTTCGAGCGTCGGCCAGACGGGCTGCGCTTTGACCTGCTGAATATTTTTCGGGAAATCAATCACGACTGGACCCGGACGACCCGACTGCGCAATGTAAAAGGCTTCTTTCACAATGCGCGGAATGTCGTTGATGTCCGTGACCAAATAAGAATGTTTCACAATCGGGAGCGTGACGCCGATGATGTCCGTTTCCTGAAATGCGCCGCGACCGATCATCGCCTGCGTCACCTGCCCCGTGATCGCGATGAGCGGCGTGGAATCCATGTAAGCATCCGCAATGGCGGTGACGAGATTCGTCGCGCCCGGGCCGCTCGTGCCCATGCACACGCCCGCTTTGCCGGTCACGCGCGCGTAACCTTCGGCGGCAAAACTGCCGCCCTGCTCGTGGCGCGGGAGAATGGTGCGAATCTTCGAGTGCGTGAGCGATTGGTGAATTTCCATGCTCGCGCCGCCGGGATACGCAAAAATAACTTCGACGCCTTCGCGTTCCAGCGCTTCGACAAAAATGTCGCGGCCAAACATCGCCTTGCCGACTTCGGCGCGCGGCTTGGCGGGAGATTTCGTTTTCGCTTTGGCAGATTCAGCCTTTGCGGATTCAGTTGCTTTGCTCATTTTCTTTTTTGGTTGTGGCGGCTTCAGCAAGGGTAACAAAAAACCCACAGCCGTTGCCAGCCGTGGGTTCTTGTTAAAGTTTCGGTCAACAAGTACCAACGGCGTCGCTAACTACAGCGACGACCAGAATGACAACTTGTGAACGGTTTTTCAACATTTGAGAAAGCTTAAAATCTCCGCGCCACGCCGTCAAGCCCGCTTTTGCTCAACTTTTGCGATGAACTCGGTTGAATTTATGAACAGGGTTTCAATTGGAGCGCCACAAGGGAAACTGAGCGGCGGTGGGTGGCAAAAATGAAAACGTCAACTGGCAAATAAAGTCACCGGCAACGCCGCGCCACAGTAAATGCAAAGCGATTGCTTACCAGAATTTACTCGACCACATTTCGGGCAAGGTTGCGGCGGAGCTTTCGCGGCTTTTCCGTCCAGCCGCCCATCGCGCAAATCAATCTCCTTCACTGCGTCCGCCAACTGCTCATCCGTATAGCCACGCTCTTTTTTCAAAAACGTCCAAAGCGCTTCAGTGATCAGCAGCAGCCGGTCAACATCATGGCGTAACAACTCCGCTTCTGTTTTGGCTTCACGCGCGCTTGCCTGCGCATCGCTTGCATCTGTTTGCGCCTGCGATGTGGCAGCCTGCGAATAAAGTGAACCGTAGCTGTAAAACATAAAAATTTAGTGCGTCGTTGCAGCTTCCTTCGCCTCCGGCTCGCCCCACTTGTTGTGTTCCTTGATAAGGTCCACGAGCCGTTCCACCGCGTCGGCTTCGGGGATGTTGAACTTGATCGGCGTCTTGCCGACGTAAAGATTGATCTTGTTCGGCGCGCCGCCGACGTAGCCGAAATCCGCGTCCGCCATTTCGCCCGGCCCGTTCACGATGCAGCCCATGATGGCGATCTTCACGCCCTTGAGATGCTCCGTGCGCGCCTTGATGCGCGCGGTGACGGTCTGCAAATTAAACAACGTCCGCCCGCAGCTCGGACACGCGACGTAATCGGTCTTGAAACTGCGGCAACCGGCGGCCTGCAAAATATTATACGCGAGCCGCAAACTTTGTCCGCCGCCCGCTTCACCGCGAACTAAAATCGCATCGCCAATGCCATCCGCGAGCAGCGAGCCGATGACGACGGATGCGCGGAGCAAGGCGATTTTGGGTTCGAGCGGAACGGGTTCAAAATTTATGCAGTCTTTCAGCAAGATTGGATTATTGCGTCCGAGTTTTTTCAATTTGCTCGCGAGCAAACGGAACGCGGTTATCGCGGGAAGATTTACGCCGTCCTTCACCGTGACAAGCTGCGTCTCGCAATTGATTTCAAAATCCTGCGTCGGATCAATTTCAAAAATGTTCAGGTCTTCGTAAATCGCCTCCGGTTTGACATCATCTTTCGGGCGGATTTTGGGCGCGACTTTTTCCCACGTCGCGCGCGTGACCACGACGCGAAGCAATTGTTCACCGCCGCATTTTACATTTTCGTTCAGTTCAATCTTCGGCGTCTCGCGTTTTTCAAAATGAAACGGGTCGAAGGGAAAATCTTTTTCCGTAATTTTAACTTTCGAATTTGAGAGCAGCGGAATCTGCGCGAGCAAGTCGGTGCAGACTTCGATTTCGCGCGGTGAATCTTCGGTGAGCGAAACGCGTATGGTGTCGCCCAGACCGTCGCACAACAGCGAGCCGATGCCGATGGCGGATTTGATGCGACCATCTTCGCCTTCGCCAGCTTCGGTGACGCCGAGGTGAATCGGATAATTCCAATCCGCGCCTTCCTGTTCGAGCCGCGCGACCAAAAGCCGATAACATTCGATCATCACTTTCGGATTCGACGACTTCATCGAGAACTTAAAATTGTGAAAATCGTGTTTGCGCGCGATGTGCGCGAATTCCAGCGCGCTCTCGACCATGCCGAGCGGCGTGTCGCCGAAGCGATTCATGATGCGGTCGCTCAACGAGCCATGATTAGTTCCAATTCGCAGCGCGCGTTTCAGTTTTTTTGCTTCGAGGACGAGCGGCGTGAATTTTTCCTCGATGCGTTTTAATTCGGCGGCGTATTGCTCGTCCGTGTATTCTTTCGTCGCGAATTTTTTCGAATCAGCGTAATTGCCGGGATTCACGCGCACGACTTCGACCCATTTCACGGCCTCCATCGCGGCGTCGGGCTTGAAATGGATGTCGGCGACAATCGGCACGAGACAGTTTTGCGCGCGCAGTTCGCGGACGATGTTCTGCAAGTTCGCCGCGTCCTTCACCGTCGGCGCGGTGATGCGCACGATTTGGCAGCCGACGGCAACGAGTTCCAAAGTCTGTTTCACGCACAGCGCGGTGTCCATCGTGTCACAGGTGAGCATGGATTGCTTCACGACAGGATGGTCGCCGCCCATGACGACGCCGCCGTTTTTCGGATCGCCGATAAAAATTTCACGGGTTTTTCGCCGGTGATAAAAAAATGGAGATTCGCAGTAACGCATAAATTACTTGTTGATTGGCGCAAGATTGATTGCCTTGCTGTCCGGCATCACAGCGGGGTTGGCGGGAGCCATAAATATGACCGGCACTTCGCGGTCGGCGCGCGCGCTGCGCACCCAGTCACCCGTGTCAAAGAACGCGATGTAAATCATGAAGGTGATGAGCAGCGCGGCAAAACCACTCTGGATTTTTTCCAGAATCCGCGCACTGACGGGCCGGCGGAAAATCCACTCGATCAGCGAGAGCGTGATATGTCCGCCATCCAGCACCGGCAGCGGCAGCAAATTGAGCAATGCGAGATTGACGTTGAGGATGACGCTGAACCACAGCACGCGCCGCCAGCCGTCCTCGTCCTGAAACAGATTGCTATAGACGCGGATGATCATCACCGCGCCGCCGAGCTGTTGCACGCCGATTTCGCTCTTGGAAAACAAAGCACCGAACGTGTTGAAAATCTGTCCCGCGCTGGCCTTGAGCTGTTCCGCCGGACTCGGATGCACGAGCGTGGTGTTGGTATCGCCCTGCCAGGCCGTGATGCCCAGTTGCGGATAGGCATTGGTCGGCTGCAACGGTTTCACCGGCAGCATCGTGCAGTCAAATTTTTCGCCGCCGCGTTGCGAGGTGAGCGTGAGCGGTTTGACGACGCCGTTGCTCATCGCTTCCTGCGCCGAATCCACGGCGAACGGACTGTAAATTTTTTCGCCGTTCACGGCCAACACTTCATCGCCCGGTTTCAAGCCGGCGAGCGCGGCGGGACTGTTCGAGGCGATGGCAAAAATGGACGCCTTGCTCGCGGAGGTGATCAAAATTTGCCGGAGCGCCTTGCGTTGATACCACTGCGTCTCGCGATGAAACGGGATTGCATAAACTGTCGCTTCCCGGCCGGCGCGCAGATACTTGATGGCGATGTTCGTGCCGGTGCTAGTGACGATGCGCCACGTGACGCTGTCGGACGAAGTCGGCGCGAAATGGTGGACGGGATAGCCGTCAATTTCCAGAATGGTGTCGCCGGGCAGCAAGCCGGCCTTTGCGGCGGGGCCGGTCGGATCCACCCAACCGACCACCGTGGAATTGTCCGCCTCGTTGCTCGGCTTGCCGACCTGCCAGACGATGACCGCAAAAACAAACGCCAGCAATAAACTGAACAGCGGGCCGGCAAATGCGACAATAATTTTGTCCAGCGGCGAAACCTTGGGCAACGTCTCGACTAATTTTTGCATTTCGTCCTTGTCGCCGCCGACGCGATCCGACCATGGTTCGATAATTTTTCCCTCGGGCTTTCCGCTTTTGCCCTCGATGATTTCCATGCTGGCCATTTGCGGCAAGGCGACGTAGCCGCCCGCCGGAATCCAGCCCAGCGCATACTCGACGCCGTTGATTTTCTTTTTCCAAATCGGTTTGCCGAACCAGATGGCGAAGCGCTCGACCTTCAGCCCGCGCCAGCGCGCCGCGAGAAAATGGCCGAGTTCGTGAACGCCGATGAGCAGGTTGAACAGCAGCACCACTTCCAGCGCCACGAAGATGTATCGTAAAATAGTCATGTCGAAACCGGGAAATGATACCGCCGGAAAAATTTACCGCAATCACAGAGCGCACGCCGCCGCCGACCGCAGTTGATTTCCCGCGCGCAAAAATCTACGCTCCTCACGATGTCATGGCTCGACCAACTCGCGCGCTTCTGGCCGCATATCGCGGCGGGCTTCGATTTAATCGCGGCTTTGCTGGTGTCCGCGCACGCGCTGCTGCACAAGCGTGATTCCCGCGCAGCGACGCTTTGGATCGGCCTCGCCTGGTTACTGCCCGCGCTCGGCTCCCTGCTCTACCTTGCGTTCGGCGTCAACCGCATCCGCCGCCGCGCGATCACGCTCGCCGTCCACAAAACCTACAGCCGCGACGTTCCCGAAAATCTCGGCGAACCGGAACACGACGGCGCGGAACATCTCAAGCACATCGCCCGCGTCGTCAGCCGTGTCGCCACGCAGCCGCTCACGACGGGAAATAAAATCGAACCGCTCGTCAACGGCGACGCCGCATTTCCCGCAATGCTTGCCGCAATCGCCGCCGCCAAAAAATCCGTCACGCTGGTCAGCTACATTTTTGACAACGATGCGAGCGGACAAAAATTCATTTCCGCGCTCGCCCACGCCGTTCAGTGCGGCGTCGCCGTGCGCGTGCTGGTGGATGCCGCTGGCGCGCGCTATTCATTTCCGCCGATCACCTGGAAGTTGCAGCGCGCGAAAATTCCGTTCGCCAAATTTCTGCCGACGTCCATTTTAACGCCGTGGCGCGTGGCCACCATCAATCTGCGCAACCACCGCAAATCGCTCATCGTGGACGGCCAGATCGCCTTCACCGGCGGCATGAACATCCGCCACGGAAATGTGCTCGGCGACAAACCGAAAAGTCCAGTGCAAGATTTGCATTTCCGCGTCGAAGGCCCGGTCGTCACGGAATTGCAGGAAGCCTTCGCGAACGACTGGGCGTTCACGACCGAGGAAATTCTCGACGGCGATACCTGGTTTCCGGCGGCGCGGGAAGCCGGCGACATCATCGCCCGCGTTATCCCCGACGGCCCGGACGCGGATTTTGAAAATTTGCGGCTGACTTTGCTCGCCGCGCTGGCCGAGGCGCAGACATCCGTAAAAATTTTGACGCCATATTTTTTGCCGGACAACACACTCATCAACGCCCTCAACCTCGCGTCGTTGCGCGGCGTGCGCGTGGACATCATTTTGCCCGCGAAAAACAATCTGCCACCCGTGCATTGGGCGTCGCGCTCCATGTGGTGGCAAGTGCTGCAACGCGGCTGCCATCTCTGGCTCACGCCGCCGCCCTTCGATCACTCGAAACTCATGATCGTGGACGGCCACTGGGTTTTGCTCGGCTCGGCGAACTGGGACGCGCGCAGTTTGCGGCTCAATTTTGAATTGAACGTCGAGTGTTACAGCCGCGAGTTCGCGCAGGAAATGGAAAAATTCATCGCGCAAAAAATTTCCACCGCGCACGAAGTGACCAAGGCCGAAGCGGACGCGCGGAATATTCCCGGAAAATTGCGCGATGCGATTGCGCGGTTGTTTTCTCCGTATCTATGAAATCGTTCGACAGCCTGACCGAACAGGAAATTCTCGCCCTCGCCATTTCGCTCGAAGAAGAAGACGCGCGCATCTACGAAGATTTCGCCGATGGCCTGCAGGAAAATTATCCCGAACAGGCTACGAAATTCCGTGCGCTGCGCCGCGAGGAAGACGGCCATCGCCACCGCCTGCTCGAACTTTACAAAAAGAATTTTGGCGACCACGTCCCGCTCATCCGCCGGCAGGATGTGCGCGGTTTCGTGGATCGCAAACCCGTCTGGCTCGTCCGCCCGCTCGGCTTGAAGGCCGTGCAAAAAACCGCCGAGACGATGGAAGTGGAAACGATGCGCTTTTATTCCGCCGCCGCGCGCCGCACGACCGACGCCGGCGTCCGGCAATTGCTTGGCGACCTGACCGAAGAAGAACGCAACCACGCGCACACCGCCGAGGAAATTTCGCTGACGAAATTAAGCGAAGACGAAAAATCGCAGCAGAAAAGATTATTCCTTTTGCAAGTCGTGCAACCCGGACTCGCCGGTTTGATGGACGGCTCGGTCTCGACGCTCGCGCCGCTGTTCGCCGCCGCGTTCGCGACGCACAACAGTTGGGCGACATTTCTCATTGGCATGGCCGCGAGCGTCGGCGCGGGCATCAGCATGGGTTTTGCCGAAGCGTTGTCAGACGACGGCAGCCTGACCGGGCGCGGCCATCCGTGGGCACGCGGCCTGGTTTGCGGCGCGATGACGTCGCTCGGCGGCCTCGGTCACACGCTGCCGTATTTGATTCCCAATTACAAAACCGCCACGAGCATCGCCGTCTGCGTGGTGATCGTGGAACTCGGCGTGATCTCGTGGATCCGCCATCGCTTCATGGACACGCCGCTGGTGTCGGCCATTTTGCAAATCGCGCTCGGCGGCGCGCTGGTTTTTCTGGCGGGGATTTTGATCGGCAATTCGTGAACGGATTTCGGCTGTGCTCGAGGCGAGCGTGAATTGACGGAGATGAAAATTAAATTGTTAAACCGACCAATGATTCAACAATTCGGAAAATTTCAGCTCTTCCAGTCGAAGGCTTTTTTCTTCACGGCGTAAATATAACCCGCGAACAAAATGCCGAGGAACGACACCATTGAGCCGAGCGCGAGGTTGCGCGTGACGTGTTCCGCCAGCAGATCGCGATAAACGACCGCCCACGGATACATGAACACGACTTCAATATCGAACAGGATGAACAGCATCGCCACGAGATAAAATTTCACGGAGAAGCGCCCGCTGTTGTCGCCGATGGGGTCTTTGCCGCATTCGTAGGCCGCGTCCTTCGCCTTGCTGGACTTGGCGAATTTGCCGAGCAGCACGGAGATCAACAGCGTCCCGCCCGCGAAACCGACGGCGGCGGCTAGCAAAAACAAAATCGGGATGTATTGCGCGAGTTGTGATGGCGACGAATGTTCCATGGCGGAAATGATAGAAACTGCCGTAGAAAATTCAATGACGAAAACTCACGTCCAGAAACTTTACCATCGCCGCACCAAACGGCGCGCAGTCCTTCGGCGTGCGACTGGAGATTAGGTTGCCATCCACCACGACCGGTTCGTTCACCCAGATGCCACCGGCGTTTTCCAGATCGTCCTT
>PLHK01000002.1 GCA_003139955.1 Limisphaerales bacterium | reverse complement strand
CGAACTGGACCGGGAAAATCAGCGTGATGAAAAATAACGCCACTCCGCCAAACCACGCGACCTGCGAAATCCGGGCTTTGTTTTCGGCGGGGATAAGTTTCAGGACGATGACCAGGCTCAACAACCCGGGAATCACAAATGCGGCCGGCAGCAGGCCCATCATCAGATTCGGATGAACGGCGGATACAAAACGATGGATGAGAAAAAATTGCGGCACCCCGGCCAACGCCGCGGCCGCCCAGGGAACAACTTTGCCGGAAAATTGTTTCAAAAAGAAAAACGGGAACAGCGCGAACACGGCGAAGAAAATCAAATACCACGTTAGCACCAAATTCAACGGCTGGACCGGATTCGCCGGATCGAACCGGTTGAAATGCCACGCACTTTCGAGCGCAGTAACGCACGCGAGCCCGACGGCGGGCAGCCAGTCGAGCGAAAATAATTTTGTGACACCGAACAAGAGCATAACCAGCAAAAGCGCGAGGCCGAAAACTGGCGTCGGATTTATCAGTGGCAGCCGGAGCGTGGCCATGATGAGCAAAAGGAACGGCAGGATGATGGAACACGCTGGCAGAATCGCCGCCAAATCGCCCGGCGCGGCCAGGTCATTGCTGAAGTTGAGCCCGGTTTTTAGCGCGTCGGGCTTGAATTTTTTCACGAGCCAGATGCCGGCGACGACGAAGAAAACCACGAATGCCCCAGCATAAAAAAGGAGGCGGGCAGCCCGGTGAGGTCGAACGGAATTTTGAAGATTAACGCGCCCGTGGCGGCGAGCGTAAGCAACAACACCGCCAGCACCGGCAACAACGTGGCCGTCAGCACGGCCAGCGCGATGGCCAGCAGCTTGTGGTTGTTGGTGGAGGTCAGCGGCGTGGAGCGCAGCTGNNAGCAAAATAAAAGGCCAGACCACAAAAGAGACTGCCGTGAGCTTGAAAACCGGCACCAGCACGAGCGCGAGCGCAAGAATCGGAAAGATGTGGGTCACCCAGCTCCGGGTTGTGATCCCGTGACGACGTTGGATCAGCGCGGGCAGCGCCGAATGGAAGACCGCGGAGATAAAATAAAACGCGAGCGCGGCGTTGAGCCGTTCATTCGACAAGGATTCCGAGGTCCAAAACGCAAGCAGACCGAAAACTGCGAGGCCGGAAATGGACTGGGCGGCCGAAGTTTTTTGGTCAAGCAACGTGACCGCAATGGCGACCAGATCAATGGCAAAAACAAAACCGAACATCAACAACGGCTGTTCGACAAGCGGTTTAAAATCCAGAAACCAACCGGCGAACCCGAGCGCGACCGCCACCAGTCCCAGCGTGGAGCCGGAGAGCCATGGATTGACCAGCTGACGGCATTTCGCCCGCCAGTTCGCCGCCAGCCAGAGCGCGTTAAAGCCGAGCAACACACCGAGCGCGATCAGAATTTTGTTTCCTTCAAAGTATTTTTCGGTGACGAAGAATTTATCCGCCCAACCAATCTGCAGGATGGCCGTGCCAAGTGCGGCGAGCGCGATGAGAAAATGCCAGCGCCGATGCAGCGCGACGATAATCAGCCCGGCGTCGAGAATGGCAATATAACCGAACAGTCCGGTTGGATTGTCCTTTCCGGTCGAAAGCAGGATCGGCGTGAGGAAGCCGCCCAGCATGCCAAGAATGGCGACCACGAGCGCATTGAGCCGGACGGCGGTAAAGAAAGCCGTGGTGGTGATGAGCGCCATCAAGAGAAACGTCGGAACCGGCCCGAAGAAATCAAAATGATAGATTGAACGACATGCAAAAGTGACGGCGTAAAGAATGACCACGCCGGTCGCGCACAGCGTTTGCGAAAGCGCGGTGAAATTTTTTCGCGACATGACCACGCCGCCAACAAGCAAGCCGAGACCGGTCAGGAAGCCAATGGCGACGCGCAATTCGGGCGGGACCAGATTGTTGTCGAATGAGTATTTGACGAAGAACGCCACCCCGAGAAATAGCGCGAGCCCGCCAATCCAGGCGAAGCCTTTCACGCGCATGAATTGTTCCCAATTGATTTGGGGGAGCGGTTGCCTTGGCGGATCAAAAACAGGCGTCGGTGCCGGCGCAACAAAAATTGGCGATGGTCCGGTGGGTGTTGGTTTGACCATATCCGGTGGCAACCCGGTGATCGGTTTGACAATGTGCCGGGCCGGAGGCTGGTGCGCCACGACAACTTCCGGTTTCGGTGCGGGCGGCGGCTCGGTTGATTTTGTAGCCTGACGTTCGCGTTCCTGCCGTAGCCGGAAAATCTCCGATTCAAGCCCACCGAGGCGGCGGGAAAGCTCTTCAATGCGATTCGTTGCGCTGACAGCGCGCACAATCAACCAGAGCGCCAGCGCAGTCGGAAGCACGAGAACAATAATGACAACCAGAGCGATTTCGGGCTCCATAAGTTTAATTCAACTGGCGTTACGACTTGGCTTCCCGAAGTATGGGCCTCTTTGCCAGGTGGTGGCAAGCCGCAAAGCCGCCCGCCCCGGCATAGAGACGGCTGGACAAGGAGCCGCTAAAAACCTATTCTCAAAAACCCACGTGAATTCATGGAATGGTCCACAATAATGAACCGGTTCAAATTCTCGCACGATCAGTGCGTTTGAATTTGCGATGCATTATCTTTGCCTGCCTTCAACTCATTCCCACAAGAACCAACCATAAAACATGAAATCAACGATCACCCGATCATTCATCACTCAAACCGCCCTGGCCGGTCAGCTGGCTTTTAGCGCGCATGCCGGCGATCCCGCCTATTGGGCCTGGGCGCAGACGCCGCCGATGGGCTGGAACTCCTGGGACTGTTACGGCGCGGGCATCTGGCAATCGAACGTGCTGGCCAATGCCGATTACATGGCCACGAACCTCAAGCCCCATGGCTGGGATCTCATCACGATTGATATTCAATGGTACGAACCGCTCGCACACACCACGGAATATCGCAACGGTGCCATCCTGGAAACGGATGCCAACGGCCGCCTGCTGCCCGCGCCCAACCGGTTTCCCCTGACGGCGGATACGCATTCCTTCAAACCCATCGCCGAGTACCTCCATGCGCACGGCTTGAAATTTGGCCTGCACCTGCTGCGGGGAATTCCCAAGCAGGCCGTTGACCGCGACAACGCCCCCATCCTCGGCACGTCCTATCACGCCGCCGATATCGCCGACAAGGTCAATGTCTGCCGTTGGAATGGCGATATGTATGGCGTGGACATGACCAAGCCCGGCGCGCAGGACTACTACGATTCCGAGTTCCGGCAATTCGCCGACTGGGGCATTGATTTCGTCAAGATCGACGACCTCGGCGCAGGGCCCTACCATGGCCCGGAAATCCAGGCCATTCGCAAGGCCATCGACAAAACCGGTCGCGTCATGGTCTTCAGCACCTCGCCCGGCCCGACCCCGCTCGAAAAGGCCGACGAAATCGAGGTCAACGCCAACCTGTGGCGCATCAGCGACGACTTCTGGGACAATTGGAAAAGCCTCCTGCACCAGGTCGATCTCACCGCCAAGTGGGCGCCCTACTCCGGACCAGGCCACTTTCCCGTCGCCGACATGCTCCCCCTCGGAACGATCCGCCAGGGCAAAAGCATGACCCACTTCACCCACGACGAGCAGGTCACCCTGATGACCCTTTGGTCCATCTTCCGCTCTCCGCTCATCTTCGGCGGCGACCTGACCAAAATGGACGCCGCCAC
>PLHK01000143.1 GCA_003139955.1 Limisphaerales bacterium | reverse complement strand
GTGCCAGCCAGAAGCACGACTGAAGGTTTGTAATCTGGTCGGTCAGGATTTAGCCCGCGCGAAGTCCAATCCTCTTGATTTTTGTAAGCTTTCAATGAATAGAAAAATCCCAAGCTGAATATAGCGCAAATAACCAAAGCCAACTTGAAATGTTTCGACGATTTGAACAATCCAACCAACACCAGCCACCAAACAAAATAGGCGTAAAAAAATCCAATTATGATCATCATCAAAATCCACCAGCCGCCCGGTGGCTGAAAAGTATGCGGAATTGAATGTTGAACAAGCCAAAGCAAAGGCCAGAAGAAATACATGACAAACATTTCGCTGTGGCGAACGGCAAAGAAAGGTAGAAAAACAGTAAGAGCGGCGAGACCTAATGCGAAGAAACGTGGCTTGAATTTAAAAATTTGCTTGTCTGGAATCGGCTGCAATTTTTCGGCGTCATTCAAATTGTTTTGTGATTTTTCTTCCATGCGATTTTTGAATTAAGCTCNNCCTTCAATCGTCGTGCCGCCGGGACTCGTGACTTGATCCTTGAGCGCGCCGGGATGCTGGCCGGTTTCCAAAACCATTTTCGCGCCGCCCAAAACGGTCTGCGCCGCGAGCTTCGTCGCGATGTCGCGCGGCAAGCCAGCCGCCACGCCGCCGTCGCTCAACGCCTCGATGAATTGATAAACATACGCCGGGCCGCTGCCGCTCAAACCGGTCACGGCGTCGAGCAGATTTTCTTTCACCGGAAACGCAAGGCCGACGGCCGACAAAAGTTTTTTCGCCAGTTCGCCGTCCGCCGCCGTCGCATTTTTGCCGAGCGCAAACGCGGACGCGCCAGCGCCCACGAGCGCGGGCGTGTTGGGCATGACGCGGATGACGCGCGCGCCGGCGGGCAGATTGTTTTCCAATTTTGCAATCGTCACGCCCGCCGCGATGGAGATGAGCAGATGATTTTTTGTAAACGCACCGGAAATTTCCGCGAGCGCGGCAGCGACTTGATCCGGCTTGGTGGCGAGAATCAAAACGCTCGCGGCCTGCGCGACGGCCAGATTCGCCGCGACCGTTTTCGCGCCGGTTTCCTTGGTGAAATGTTCGCGCGCGGCGGCAAATGGATCAGCGGCGAAAAGTTGTTTCGGCGTCACGATTTTCGCGTTCACGAAGCCGCGCGCGAGCGCGGTGGCCATTTTGCCCGCGCCGAGAAAACCGATTTTCAATTGCGTTGCCATGCGCAGTTTGTAGCAGGCAATCGGTTGGCGCGGAAGTGAAATTGGTGGAACGAAACGGCGGCGGGAATTCACGGCTTGTTTTCGCGGGAACGAAAGTTATGCTTCCACGGCTGGCCAAAGATGTCCATCACTCGGAAATCCTGGGATTCATTTGAAGCGTTGCGCGCCGCCGCGCAGGCGGGCGACGCGCAGGCGCAATGTTATCTCGGCGTCTGCTACCAGAACGGCCAGGGCGTGGAGCAGAATCATCAAGAGGCAGTCAAATGGTTACGCCGCGCGGCGGATCAAAATGACTCGGTCGCGCAATGCTATCTCGGCGTCTGCTACTGGATGGGCCAGGGCGTGCCGCAGGAATTTTCCGAGGCGGCCAAATGGTTGCGCGAGGCGGCGGATCAGGACGATCCGGCGGCGCAGTTCAATCTCGGCACACTTTACGAAACCGGCCAGGGCGTCCCGCAAAATTATGCCGAGGCGGTGAAATGGTATCGCAAGTCGGCGGAACGCGGCTATCCGGCGGCGCAATTCAACCTCGGCGTTTTTTTCGAGCAAGGTCAGGTTGTGGAACAGGATTTTGCCGAGGCGGCGAAATGGTATCTGCTCGCCGCCGAACAGGAACTGGCCGACGCGCAATGCAATCTCGGCCTGTGCTACCAGACCGGTCGCGGCGTGAAGCAGAACAACAAGGAAGCGGTCAAGTGGTTCATCCGGGCCGCGCAGCAGGGCAATAAGACCGCGCAGCACAATCTCGGCCTGCACTACGCCGCCGTCGAGGCCGACCAGTCGTTGGAATGATCAATCCGCGAGTTCCGCGAGTTTCGATTTCGCCGCGCCAGAATCAATTGTTTTACCCGCCAAATCCCAGCCGGCCGCGAACGACTTCACTTTTCCCGCCACGAATAAAGCCCCGCCGGCATTGAGCAAAACCGCGTCGCGCTTCGGCCCACGATCTTCACCGCGCAGAATTTTCCGCGTGATTTCGGCGTTTTTAAATTTGTCACTACCGAGTAAATCTTCCAGCGTCGCCGGTTGCAGCGGAAAATTTTCCAGCGCCAATATCGAAGCCGTAAAACCGCGCTCTTGATAAAATTCCGCGACAAAATTTTCGCCCAGCGTTGAAAGCTCATCCAGTTTGAATTCTGAAACCGTGCCGCATACGACCATCGCGCGGCGGACGCCGAGTGATTGCAAAACGTGCGCCAGCGGCTCGCACAGTTCCGCGCGCGGCACGCCGACAAGCATCGCGGACGGACGTGCGGGATTCAGCAGCGGGCCGAGAAAATTAAAAATCGTCCGCTGGCCGCGCTCGGCGCAAAGTTTTCGCGCGGCGGCGATATTTTTGAACGCCGGATGAAAATTCGGCGCGAAGAAAAACGCGAAATTTTTTTCCTGCAACTCGCGCGCGGCGGCTTCCGGCGACAGATTGATTTTGATGCCGAGCGCTTCTAAAACATCCGCGCTGCCGGCCTGCGACGTGACCGCGCGGTTGCCGTGCTTGGCCACGGCCACGCCCGCCGCTGCGCACAAAATCGCGCTGGTCGTGGAAATGTTGAACGTGCCCAGCCGGTCGCCGCCCGTGCCGACGATGTCAAGAATCTCGTGCGACTCGCGCCAGTTTTTTTCGATCGGCGGCGGCACGGATTTCTCGCACAGCGCGGCGGCGAACGTGGCGATCTCCTCCGGCGTCTCGCCTTTCTGCGCGAGCGCGATGAGAAAATCCGCCTTGGTTGGCGCGGAAATTTTTTCATCCGTCAACTTTTCGACGGCGTCGCGCACCTGCTCCACCGACAAGGATTGCGCGGCGGCAAGTTGGGTTGTGAGGATTTCCAGCACGCGGGGATTTTACGGCGCGGCGCGCGTGGCACAAACTGAAATCACCGCCGCCGTGAAACTTTTATCAGGTCGCAAAATCGAAATCCGAGCAGCTCATGAAATAATGACAGCGCGGACACCGCAGCTTGCACTTCTCATTGATCAACTCATGCCCACATTGCAAGCAAAACCGCCAATGCTCGCCGGAAATATTTTTGTCCGATGGCGCGGGGCAGCTGGCAGAAATTTCAGCATCACGGATTTTTGTCAATTTTTCGGTGTTCAATTCTCAATTTGATGATTTTTACCGCTGTGGTCAGCAAACATGCAAAGCCAGAAACTCCAACGCCGATAAACAATCCCCAAATCATTCCAACGGTAAAGGCATACCGAGTTATGCTGCCGTCTTCAGGTTTGAGCGAGAAAAGACTTGTTACAAATTCCGGCGAAATCGTAGCGATCAACGCCCCAAATGCACCGCCCAGCAAAGAAGCAAGCAGTGAACCAATTAAGATTAGCAAAAAATACCCCGACGCAGTTTTTACCAATCCCTCTTGTAGATTTTGTTTTTCCACGTCGTCCATAAATAATGAATTGCCTTTGCGATTTGTTTTGTCGAGCAGATTTTTTAATTACTGCGTCCTTCCAAATTTTTTCTCCAGCTCGCGGTAGTTCATTTCAATCAGCGTCGGGCGACCGTGCGGACAGGTGTAGGGCATCGCGCAACAGCGCAAATCCTCGACGAGATTTTCCAGCTCCGCGCCGCCGAGCGGGTCGTTGGCCTTCACCGCGTGGCGACAGACGGTCTTGGCCACGGTATGTTCGCCGAGCCGCGTAAGATTTACTTCGCGACCAGCGGCGCGCAGTTCGTCCACGAGGTCAAACACAAACCGGCGCGTGTCCGGCACCTTCACGAACGGCGGCAGCGCATCGAGCAAAAAAGTGCGCTCACCAAATTCGCTCAAGCCGACGCCGAGCCGCGTGAGCGCGGCGAGTTGCTCGCGCAGAAACTGGGCGTCACGCGGCGGCAACTCAATTGTCTCCGGCAGCAATAATTTCTGCGACGGCGTGATGCCGTTTTGCTCCAGCCGGGTTAGCATCTGCTCATATAAAATCCGCTCGTGCGCCGCGTGTTGGTCGAGCAACACAAGTCCGCGATCTGATTCGAGCAAAACATAAAGTTTGCCGACGACACCGATGAGGCGTAGCGGGACGTTGAGCAGCGGCGTGGCGGACGAAGAAGTTGGCAGATTGGAAATGAAAGTTGGGGAAGCCCCCGCAGATTTTGAAATTTCTGATTTTGGATTTGCGATTTGCGATTGCGGCGAAATGGTGGCTGTGGGCGCGGACGAAAAGCCCATTTTCAAAGGCGTTTGCGCGGCGGGAGAAATTTGCGGCGGAGTCGCTGGCGACGGTTTTAATTTTTCCGGAAAATTCGGCAGCGCGGGCGCGGAAATTACTGTCGGTTGAAATTTCGTTCTCTGTGCGCCCGGTGATTCTGTGACCAAATCTGCTTTTGCGACATCAGAATGAAACGCGAGCAACGTTTCTTTCACGGCCTGCGCAACGAATTTTCGGATTTCAAATTCGCGGTGGAATTTAACCTCACGCTTGGCGGGATGGATGTTCACGTCCACGGCGGCGGGATCAATTTCCAGAAACAAACAGCAGACCGGAAAGCGACCTTTCATCAGCGCGTTGTGGTATCCCTCGATGAGCGCGTAATTGACGCCGCGATTTTCCACGGGGCGGCGATTCACGAAAACAAACTGTCCGTCGCGCGTCGCGCGCGAGACGCCGGGCGAGCCAATCAAACCCCAAATTTGAATTTGCGATTTACGATTTACGATTTCGGATTTTTCCGGCAGCGCAGTTTCAAAAGAAATTTCGGTTTCTTCGGACCGCAAATTTTCTTCAAGCGACGCGGAAAAGTTCACGGGCAAAAGCTTTTCGTCGCCGAGCAGCGCGCGGAAGCGTTCGCGCAAAGCCTCAATGTGATTTGAAGTGGCCGCGCCGGATTTGACGGCGGGCAGTTGCCAGACGTTGCGTCCGTCTTTGACAAACGTGAAGGCGACTTCGGGAAACGCGAGCGCGGCGAGCGTGAGATAATGCTGGATGTGCGCGGCCTCGGTTTCTTCGGTGCGCAAAAATTTCCGGCGCGCGGGCAGATTGAAAAATAATTGGCGGACTTCGATGCTCGTGCCGGGCGCGCTGCCGGCGGCTTTGACTTCGGTGATCGTGCCGCCGTTGATGAGGATTTGCGTGCCTTCGGGCGAATCGGTTTCGCGTTCGCGCGTAATCAAAGTGAAGCGGCTGACGCTGGCGATGGTCGGCACGGCTTCGCCCCGAAAACCCATCGTGGCAATCGAGGCCAAATCTTCGGCCCGCTGGATTTTGCTCGTCGCGTGGCGCTCCAAACAAAGCAGCGCGTCGTCGCGGCTCATGCCGAAGCCGTCGTCGGTCACGCGAATCAAGCTGCGTCCGCCCGCGCCGATTTCCACGGAAACTTTTTTTGCGTCGGCGTCAAGGGAATTTTCCACGAGTTCCTTGACGACGCTCGCGGGGCGCTCCACGACTTCGCCGGCGGCGATCTGGTTGGCGACCTGCTCGGAAAGGAGCTTGATGCGATTCACGGTGGAAATTTTGAAGGGCGAATCGGGAATGTCGAATTCATTTTGCGCCGTGGCCGACTTGAATTATTTCGCCAGCGGCAGCGTGAAGCAAAAAATGGCGCCGCGTCCCGGTTCGCTGCGGACAAAGATTTTCCCGCCGTGGTCCTCGATGATTTTTTTGCAGATGGACAGGCCGAGGCCGGTGCCGTGGGATTTGCCATGGGAGGCGAACGGCTGAAAAAGTTTGTCCGCGATTTCCGGCGCGATGCCGGTGCCGGTGTCCTCGACTTCAATCAAAATTTCGCCGACGCCGGTTTTGAACCGCAGAAAAATCGCGCCGCCTTCTTCAGAAAAATCCTTCGCATTGTGGACGAGGTTTTGAAAAACGCGATCCAGTCGGCGGACGTCGAACGATAAAAGTCCGGCGGGCGGCTCGCTTTCCAGCACGAGCCGGATGGATTTGGCGGCCACGTCGGTTTGCAATTCGGCGGCCAGTTCGAGGATGAAGGCGCGGAAATCATTGGGCCGAATGTCAGCGCTGCTGCGGCCTTCGGTGAAATACAGGATGTCGGTGACGAGGTCATTGACGCGCTGCACCTGCCGCTGGATGCGCGCCTGAATTTGGCTGCGCCTTTCGGGATTGAGGTTCGGGTTGGAAAAATTTTCCGCCGACAGGCTGATCATGGTCAGGGGATTTTTCAGGTCGTGGATGATGCCGCGCGCAAAATTGCCGACGACGGCGAGGCGTTCGGCCTCGAGGACTTCGCGAAGATGGAGCTGGTTGAATTCACGCAAGCGTTGGCTGATCTGTTGCAACAAGGCAAGGGCCAGCGCGGGCGAGCGTTCAATGAAGGCGAGCATTTCGCCGCGGGGCAAAAAAAAGACCTCGGCAGTCTGCGCGGCGGAAGCGGTGGCCGAGCGCGGTCGGTGTTCGATGACGGCCATCTCGCCAAAAATTTCGCCGGGGCCGAGCCGGGAAAAAACCCGCCGCGTATCGGTGCCGGCAGAAATTTCCACCAGTCCAGTTTTGACAAAATAAACGCCGTCGCCGGGGTCGCCCTCGCGGAAAATTTCCTGGCCGGTGGCGAAGCGGCGCTCATGCGTGATCTGCCGCAGAGCCTGAAGCTCGGCGCGGTTCAAATGTCGGAAGAGCGGAATGGTTTCGAGCGTCGCCATGCCTTTAACTTACGGCAAAAAATTCGGCGGAAAAGCTTCAAATCAGTTGGTTCTGCGCCGTGTGCCAGGTGGTTGACAAAGCGTTGCGGAAATGTCACATTAATTTTATTCGGGTAGCAGCACGTTTCTTCAGCGGGGTTCCCCACCCCCACCTCCTTGGCGTCTGCTGCCCGGATTTTTTAATTCCGCTGCCAGATTGTCCCCCAAAGATTCAAAACCAAAACTTGACGCTGCCGGAAAGTTTTTTTATTGTCACGTCCCCCTTCGCGGGGGTGTAGCTCAATTGGTTAGAGCGCTGCCCTGTCACGGCAGAGGTTACGGGTTCGAGCCCCGCCACTCCCGCCATTCATTCCCTTCGTGACATTTGCCTTTATTTTCAATGGGTTTAACGCACCATTCAAAGTCGGTATTGTGATAGCTTGTTGCATCACGCTCTGACCGCCCAAGACAGGTTTTTGTGAGGCTATTTGTGATTGGTGTTTCCGTGAAGGACGTCAGAACATCTATAGCAGATAATGGACGGCTGGGTTTGCAGCCTATCCTCTTCAATATTTGGCTTAATCTGGTTTTTAAAAATCGGGTTGACGGCAAAATTTATTTCAATCCGGTTTTTCAAAAGCGGCGTGATCTTAGCCCCAAAGTTTTCCGGGATATTTTCCCTGCGCGATGAGCTGGCGGATGCTCTCGACGACTTGCGTCCGGTCTTCGCGATACGTCACGCCGAACCACGAGTCAGACGAGCGCAGCACTTTGCACTTGGCCCGGCCGCTGGTCACTAGATCGCCCACGGTCGCGGGAATGTAGCACTCGGATTTTTGTTCGCCGCCGGCTTTCTTCAAAAACTTTTCAAACTCCACCTTGAGCTGCGGAAACAGCGCGGGCGTGAAGCCCCAGAAATTCATCGAGACGGCTTCGTCGCCGGTGAGCTGGGTGATTTTGCCGTCGGCCTCGGTGTTTTTCGCGCCGCTGCCATCGGGTTCGATCTTCATCATCTCTACGATGTTTGTGAGATAATTATTGGTGTCCACGCGCGAGACACCGCGCGCCACGCTGCCGTGGGCGGACAATGTGTTTTTCAAAATGAAACCGACCATCGCATAGTCCGGCGTGCCGGAGGTCAGATGCTTGGCGAGTACTTGGTAAGCTTCCTGACCGTAAAAATCATCGGCGTTGATTGCGGCGAAATTTTCCTTGATGACGCCGTCGGCCATGAGGATGGCGTGCGTCGTGCCCCACGGTTTGGTGCGGCCGGCGGGCAGCGTGTAAGGCGCGGGCAATTTGTCGAGTTCCTGGAAAACGTATTCGACGGGCGCGTGCTTTTCAAAACGCGCGCCAACGATTTCGCGGAACTGATGCTCGATGTCCTTGCGAATGACGAAGACGAGCTTGCCGAAACCGGCGCGCAACGCGTCGTAAATCGAGTAATCAATAATGGTTTCGCCGGCCGGGCCGACGGGATCAATCTGTTTTAGGCCGCCATAACGGCTGCCCATGCCAGCGGCGAGAACGAGCAAAGTCGGTTTTGTCATGGCCGAAGTTTAATTTCTCCGGCGCGGCTGTCCAGAAAATCAGCGGATTTTTCGGAACGCGTCCGGCGAGACGGCGAACACGGATTTGAACACGCGTGAGAAGTGGAACGGGTTCGTGAAACCGAGTTCGGCGGCGACGTTTTTGACCAGCGCGCCGGGCTGGGCGAGTTGCCCGGCGGCGGCGTTCATTTTGAGGCGCATCAAGAATTGATATGGCGACTGGTCATCGTAGCGGCGGAACAGACGGCAGACATAGGCGGTGTCCACATGGTTTTCGTGCGCGATCTGTTCCAAGGTCCGCAATTGTTGGTAATGCGTGCTGATGTATTCGCGGCAGTTTAGGTAGGTGGTGAACGCCAGCGAATCCGCATTTTTCAGTGGCGCCCGCGTCTCCAACAACTTCAGGCCGAGACAGGCAAGCAACTGCCGGCAAAGCTCCGGCGTCTGCCGCGTGCCGCGCTGGCCGTTGCGAATCAACTCGTCAAACAACGGCTGGATTTCGGTGGGGGGAAAAATGTTCGTGACGCTGCCGGCGGGCAGATGGCAGCGGCGAAGCCACTGTTTTGTGTGGTCGCCGGTGAAATCCACGAAATATTTCACCAGCGGTTTCTGGACGTCCGAAGTGATGTGCTGGGCAATGCCGGGCGCATAGGAAAAAACGCTGCCGGGCTGCAAATCAAAGCTGCGCCGGCCCAGTTTTAATTTTCCATTGCCATGCGCGACGTATTCGATGGAATGAAAAGGAAAGCTGGCGCGCTGGATATGGTAGTCCGGCGCGCACTGTTCCACGCCGCCGCAGACGACGGTGAGCGCGGTGCCGCGCGGCGGGTTGAGGTCGAGATAAAAACGTCGCGCCGAGGAGACTTGGGGCGAGAAAAAATCCGGCGAGGCGCTGGCTGGTCGTTTCATAATGAGGTCAATAATAGATATGCGTTGGCCAAAAGTGGACATTCCCAAATGAAAAAGACAGGCTAAAATTATTTTGAACATTAAAACGATGGCGACGGCTAGGCCGTCTCTGAACAACCAAACAATTATGCAAGCACACAAACGGATCGTAGAGAAGGATGCTCCGCTGAAGAAAGATGACCTGATTGTCATCACCGGCGCGGGCGGATTCATCGCCGGCAACCTCGCGCTGTATTTCAAGAAAAAAGGTTTTACCAACATCCGCGCGGTCGATAAGAAGCCGCTATACGAATGGTATCTGCACGTTCCCAGCGTGCAAAATCTCTGCCTTGATGTCAGCGTCGAGGAAAATTGCAAGCGCGTCTGCGAAGGCGCGGTGGAAGTCTATAACCTCGCCGCCGACATGGGCGGCATGGGTTTCATCGAAAAAAATCGCGTGGAATGTCTGCGCTCAATTCTTATCAACACCAATATGGTCGAGGCGGCTTATCGCGCCGGCGCGCGCCGCTACTTTTTCTCCAGTTCGGCCTGCGCTTACAACACGCTGTTGCAAAAAGATCCGAAGGTGCGCGCTCTCAAGGAATCCGACGCGTATCCCGCGATGGCCGAGCGCGGCTATGGCTGGGAGAAATTGATCTCCGAAATGTTCTGCGAGGAATATTGGCACGAACGCGGCATGAAGACGTTCATCGCGCGCTTCCACAATGTCTACGGCCCGCACGGCACTTGGGACGGTGGCCGCGAAAAAGCGCCCGCCGCGATGTGCCGCAAGATGATTGAGGCGATTGATAAAAATGATTTTCGCATCAACATCTGGGGCAACGGCGAGCAGACGCGCAGCTTCATGTATATTGACGATTGCGTGAAGGGCATTGACCTGATCACGCATTGCGATGAACTCATCGCGACGCCGATCAACCTCGGTTCGAGCGAACTCGTTTCCATCAACACGCTGGTGGACAAGGTGGAAAAAATTTCCGGCAAGAAATTGAAACGCAGTTACGACCTCGACGCGCCGCAAGGCGTCGCGGGCCGCAACTCGGACAATACCTTCATCAAAAAAATCCTCAAGTGGGAACCGAGCACGCCGCTCGATAAAGGTCTCGCGATCACTTACAAGTGGATCGCCGGGCAATATCACGCGCGCAAGGCGGGCAAACGCGTGGGCATCGGCTGATGAAAAAAAAGTCCGCGCCGTTCATTGGGGAAATCTACGGTTCCATTCCCAACCGCCTGCAGCTCGCGGGCGGTTGGATTGACCAGCCGTTTCTTTCGCAGCACAACCCGCAGCCGCCCGGCGCGATGGTCGTCGTGCAGATCGAACCGAATTTTCGCCCGATGGACCGTTCGGGCATTGCTAGTGGCACGCGGGCGGTCGCGCATAAAATTTGGAAAGGCAGATTGCCAGATCGTCCGCCGGCAGAGCTGGCATGCGAACTTTACGAAATTGAAAACGCGGGCAAAGCCGAGCCGAGCGGTTCGCAGGACATGATCGGGCTGGTTTATCCGGGCGTGAACCGGCTGGATTACGATTTCAAAATTCACGGCGGCGTTTTTCCGTCGCACATTGAGACGCTGAATTCCGCGAAGCACGCGCGCTGGCTGGAACGCGTTTTGCATTTGCTGCCAATCGAGCCGCGCCCGGACGGTTATAGTCCGCTTGGTATCAAAAATCTGGAACCGAAATGGGTCGCGCGGCTCGGGCAAAGCGGGACGGATTGTTTTGCCGCGATCAAAAAAATGGATGTGAACGCGCTCGGTGCCTCGTTCAACGAAACGATGTTGTGCTGGGAAAAATTATTGCCGCACGTCGTCGCGCATCCGCTTATAAAGTTGGACTTGAAGGCGATTTTGAAAGTTTATCAAAAACATTTTCCGGGCGCGATGTTCTCCGGCTGCGGCGGCGGTTATCTGCTGGTCGCGTCGCAGGAAAAAGTTCCCGGCGCATTGCAAGTCGCCGTGCGCACGACAAACCAATGAGCACACCCAAAACAGTCGTCGTAAGCGGTGCATTTGACGATTTGAAGTCGCGCGGCATCCGCTTTCTTGAAGAGGCGTCCAAACTCGGCGAACTTACCGTGATGCTTTGGAATGATGATCTGGTTCGTGCTCGGACGAATGCATCCCCCAAATTTCCTGAAGCCGAGCGCTGCTATTTTTTGCAAAGCATCCGATTTATTTCGCACGTCAAGCTTGTCAATTGGCCGCATTCGAACCACGACGCCACTCCGCATATTTTTGTCGTTGAAGCTTCGCAAAACAATGCGGGTGTCAAAGCATTTTGCGCGGCAAATCAGATTGAGTTGTGTGAAATCAGCGAAAAGCAGTTGCAAGGTTTTCCCGAAGCACCAGCAGCACCACAAGAAATTTCAGCGCGCAAAAAAGTCATCGTCACTGGCAGCTTCGACTGGTTTCATTCTGGTCATGTGCGGTTTTTGGAGGAAGTTTCTGCGTTCGGGGATTTGTTCGTGATTGTCGGCCACGATGCGAACATCCGTTTGCTGAAGGGCGGAGGTCATCCGCTGCTGGCGCAAGCCGAGCGCCGTTATGTCGTCGGCTCGATCAAGTTCGTGAAGCAGGCGTTGATTTCCAGCGGCGACGGCTGGCTCGATGCCGATCCCGAAATAAAAAAAATTAAACCAGATATTTATGCCGTGAATGAGGATGGCGACAAGGGCGGCAAGCGCGAGTATTGCCAGAAGCTCGGAATCGAATATCTCGTGCTTAAACGCACGCCCGCGCCCGGCCTGCCGAAACGCAGCAGCACAGATTTGCGCGGATTCTGATTCAGTTGGCGAATTTGTTTTCCTTCAGCCAGAACCAACAATCGCCCGCCCAAGGATGCGGGTGCGCGAACGGAGGTTTGTCGGCCAAGCCCATGCCGTGGCCCCCTTTTTGGTAAATGTGCAGATCAAACGGCACATGATTTTTCCGCAACGCCTCGGCGAACATAAGCGAATTTTCCATCGGCACGGATTTGTCTTGGCCCGTGCACCAGATAAAACACGGCGGCGTGTTGGTCTTCACCTGCAATTCGTTGGAAAGCTCCGTCACGAGTTTCGCCGCCGGGTTTTTACCGAGCAGATTATCCTTCGAGATTTGATGCGCGAACTCGCCCATCGTGATGACCGGATAACAAAGAATGCCGAGGTCTGGCCGCGAACTTTGCCGCTCGATCACGTCGGCGGAATTCGTATCGCCAAAATCGAAATGCGTCAGCAACGTTGCAGCCAGATGGCCGCCCGCCGACGAACCTATGATGCCGACGCGCTGCGGATCAATTTTGTATTCGTCTGCGTGTGCGCGCACCCAGCGGATGGCGCGCGTCACGTCTTGAAATTCCGCCGGGTAATGATAGCCGTTTGGACCGAGCCGATATTTCAAAACAAAACAGGTGATGCCATGTTGATTGAGCCAGAGCGCGTAGTCGTTGCCTTCGAGCGGTGCCAGAAACTGATAAGCACCGCCGGGGCAAATCACCATCGCTGCGCCCGTCGCGTTCGTCGCGTCGGGCAAATACGGTGTGAGCATGGGAATGTCGTTGCTCGAAGTTCCGAGCGCACCTGGCGCGCCGTTTGGCCAGAGTGGAATCGGAGTTTGCATTTGTGCGCGAGATAAAATTAAGGACGAAAATATAATTACCGAGGCAAAAAGTGCTTTCATGGTTTATCCAAGAATGCTCCTGCAAATCCGATTTTTATTCAACCACAACTCGTCGCCGCGCGTTTGACACGGTTCGATTCCAGTCTATTTTCAATCCCGTGTTTCAACTCGTTTCCGATTACGAACCCGCCGGCGACCAGCCGCAAGCGATTGCGAAGCTGACCGCCGGCATCGTGTCCGGCGCGAAGCATCAGACGTTGCTCGGCGTCACGGGTTCGGGAAAAACTTTTACCGTTGCGAACGTCATCCGCAATGTGGACAAACCGACGCTCGTGATTTCGCACAACAAAACCTTGGCCGCGCAGCTTTACGCGGAGTTCAAAAGTTTTTTTCCGCACAATGCCGTCGAGTATTTCGTCAGCTACTTCGATTATTACCAGCCGGAAGCCTACATTCCGCGCACCGACACGTTCATCGAGAAGGATTCCAGCCGCAACGAGGAAATTGAGCGGCTGCGGCTCTCGACGATGAGTTCGCTTTTTTCGCGGCGTGACGTGATTGTGATCGCGAGCGTCTCGTGCATTTACGGCATCGGCAGCCGCGAAGATTACGAGGAAATGATCATTCCGATCCGCGCCGGGCTGCAATTGTCGCGCGAAATTTTTCTCTCGCGGCTCATTGACCTGCAATACGAGCGCAACGACATCACGTTCGAGCGCGGAAATTTTCGCGTGCGCGGCGACACCGTCGAATTGCGCCCCGCCGGACGCGAAGACGGTTTGCGCATTGAATTTTTCGGCGAAGAGATCGAACGCATCACCCGCTTCGAGCCGTTGACCGGAAATAAAATTGAAACGCTCGACGCCGCCGTCGTTTTTCCGGCGAAGCAATTCGTCACGACCAACGACAAAATGAAGCGCGCAATTTTGACCATCCGCGAGGAACTCGGCACGCGCATCATGGAATTCGAGCGCAGCGGCAAATTGCTCGAAGCGCAGCGCATCAAGCAGCGCACGGAATTTGATTTGGAAATGATGGAGGAAATGGGCGTCTGCTCCGGCATCGAAAATTATTCGCGCCACATTTCCGGCCGTCCGCCCGGCTCGCAGCCGAACACGCTCTTCGATTTTTTGCCGGACGATTATCTGCTCGTCATTGACGAATCGCACGCGACCGTTCCGCAGATCGGCGGCATGTTTGAAGGTGACAAATCGCGCAAAACCGTTCTGGTCGACCACGGATTTCGTCTGCCTAGCGCGCTCGACAATCGGCCGCTGAATTTTCTGGAATTTCAGTCCATGCAAAACCAGACGATTTACGTCAGCGCCACGCCCGCGCCGCGCGAACTCGGCTGGTCGCAAGGCCACGTCGCCGAACTCGTCGTGCGCCCGACCGGACTCATTGACCCGACCATCACGCTGAAGCCGCTCAAAGGTCAGATTGACGATCTGCTCGAAGAAGTCCGCAAGCGCGCCGACAAGAAAGAGCGCACGCTCGTCACGACCCTGACCAAGCGCACGGCGGAGGAACTCACGGATTATCTGCGCGACATCGGCGTGCGCGTCCAGTATTTGCACAGCGAAATTGACGCCATCGAACGCGTCGAGATTTTGCGCTCGCTCCGCAAAGGCGAATTCGACGTGCTCGTGGGAATAAATCTTTTGCGCGAAGGACTGGATTTGCCGGAAGTTTCGCTCGTCGCGATTCTCGACGCGGACAAGGAAGGTTTTCTGCGCAGCGAAACGAGTTTGATCCAGACCGCCGGCCGCGCCGCGCGCCATCTGAACGGCGAAGTGATCCTTTACGCCGACGTGATGACGCAAAGCATCCAGAAATTTCTCGCCGTCACCAAATATCGCCGCGAACGGCAGATCGCCTACAACGTCGCGCACAACATCACGCCGCGCAGCGTCGTCCGCGCCGTCGAGGAAAGCCTCGCGACCTACGAATCCGACCGCCGCGAGGCCGACGCCGTCCTGCGCGAAGGCAGCACGGACATTGACATCACCTCGACCATCCAAGAACTCGAGACCGAAATGCTCAAGGCCGCCGAGGATTTAAAATTTGAAAAAGCCGCGCTGCTCCGCGACCAGATCAAGGAATTGAAACACATGCTGGACGGCACGAAATCGGAGGCGAAGCCGGTGAGTTATCGGAAATCGAAACGGGCAAGAAAATGAATTAAATGCTCAAAATAATTATGATCAAATAAAAATGTTGACAATTTCGATCTGATCAGATAATTTCGACCGCGTTAGACAAAAACCTTTTTGAGCAGACACCGCAACCGGATGGTTGCAACGCAGTCTCTAAAAGGCGAACAAACAAACAAAAAAGAAAAATGAAGACAATAAAACTGCCCGCGATCGAAGCCAAACAAGACGGTTCACGACTCATAATCACCAGAATGAAAACGAGCGACCTTTGCTCGTTTACGGAAGTCAAACCTTACGACGCAACAAAGTTGCCGGATGCCGAAGATCAAGGTTATCAACGTCCCGCCGAACAATTGCGAATTTCTAAATTTGCAAAATGGTTAAAAACTGAAACGGACGAAAAAAGAAAAGTTCGTATGCCTACGGCTATTCTTTTGAGCGCACGAGGATCAGACGTTGTCCTTTCGCCGGACGGAACTATAACTTTAAGGGAAGACAAAAAACTTCCTTTGATTGATGGCCAACATCGAACTTTGGGTTTCGAGGAGGCTTACAAAAACAAAGGGCTTTCCCAATTTGCAGATTACGAAATTCCTGTCGTGATCTTGCAAGACATCAACAAGATTGACGAGATGCGTCAATTCAGCGTCGTTAACGGAACACAAAAATCTGTCCGCACTGACCTTGTAAACATGATTTTGACAAATTTGACTTCTGTTGAAGGCGATAGCGCGATTGCAGATTCGCAACATTGGCGTGTGGTGGTGGCAAAGGTTGTAACTGCACTCAATGGTGATCGCACTGGTCCTTGGTATGATCAAATTGTCATGCCTGATCAAAAAACCTATTCCAAAGAAGAAATGGATGCCAATCCAGAGCTGTATAACCGCCGCGTTATTCGTGCGACGAGTTTTATGCAGTCGCTCAAGCCAATTGACAGCTACCTTCAGGAATTTGGATTCACTGACAATGATTCAATTGACGACCGCGCCCAAAAATTACGCGATGTTGTAAATGCGTTTTGGCGTGCAGTTCGCAAACTTAATCCAGATTGCTTCAAGGCATCCAAAGATTATGTGCTACAAAAAACACCGGGAGTTTTTGCGCTCCACCAACTTTGCAGGCGTGTTATGAAAGACATGCACATTGGTCATCGCAAATTCACGGAAGAACAGTTCGTGGAAGTTTTGTCTAATTGCGCTGAAATTTTAGATCCTAGCTATTGGTTTATTGGCGAGGAAGGTGAGGGCGCTCGTGGCGAAGCTGCCAAGTATGGAAGCATGAAAGGTTTTTCAGAACTTTCAGCCGAACTTTACAAAAGTTTGAGGAGTTAAATTATTCAATCACAAACGCGGGCAACAAATTGTTGTCCGCGTTTTTTCTTTCGCCGGATTCGCGCCTTTGAACAGCGCCGTAGGCGCGACCTCTTTGTAGAACCAAACCCAAACCAAATCAAGGGTCTTTGCAGACGGCCACCATTGCGAACGGCCAGATTAATTTTCGGTAGGGCGGTGCTGCCGCGCCGCCCTACCGGATTTGCCGAAACGGGAAACGCGCTTGGCGCGAAGTTCTAGAAAAGCCTGCTTCCGACCGGAAAACATTGATTAAGAGTTTTTGCCGAGCGACAATCAAAGTTCAAAT
>PLHK01000147.1 GCA_003139955.1 Limisphaerales bacterium | reverse complement strand
CCGCGATAATAATAGCAGGTGAAACGAAAACCGCCGGGAATCCAGAGAATCAAAAAAGCCGGCGAGAACGCGGGCAGAAACGAAGGCCACCAGCCCGGCGCGGTGCCGAACAACGCGTGCGGTGACATGCCCCACAGTTCCGGTGAGTAAAACGGCGAGAGATAATCCGCTCCGTTCCCATTGTAATAATAAGCGCAGCCGCCGTGATAGGACGGATTGAACGCGGCCCACGTTGAATAAATGATGAAGGCGGAGAAACCAAGAAAGACGAACAGCGGTTGCACCCACCACGCGTCAGGGCGCGTGGTTTGCCCGAATTTGCGTTGTGGTCGAAGGGTATCAGCGTAAGCCATAACCGTTCTACAGTAGTAATCCATTAGCCCAGCGTCAACGGAGGAAGCAAGGTATAAGCGCGGCTTGGCGGTGACTTGCCCCTGGCTTATCACTTCAGCACTGTGGTCGACCACTCATTCAAACCGCGCTCGCTTGTTCCGCCCTNNCCGCCCGCCGAAAAGCCTAGCTGCTCCAGCGCCTCGCCCACAAGATACAGCGAACCCGTGATAACCACAAAAGCCTCGTCTTTATTGAGGGTTAACGCGTGTTCCAAATTGTCACAGGCCACGACTGTCCCTGCTGGATGGGTGGATACAAAGGCGGCGGCGAGTTCGTGCGCGTCCGCCGCGCGCGCGCTGGCGACCAGCACGGTAAAAATTTTTGCCGCAAGCGGCGCAAGCACTTGGCAGATGTCCGGCCAGTTTTTGTCGTCTAACGCGCCAAAAATGAGGACCGGTCGGGCCGCCACAAAATACTTATCCAGCGACGCGCGCAGAGCTTTTGCGCCGTCAAGGTTGTGCGCACCATCAAGTAAAACTTTCTGGCCGTTTGGTTTTTGGATCAGTTGCAAACGGCCCGCCCACTCCACTTTTGCCAGGCCAGCGCTGACTTGATTTTCCGCGACGGGAATTGTTTTTTGCAAAACCTCCACCACCCCGCACGCCAGCGCGGCATTTTTTTTCTGATGTTCGCCCAATAGCGAAAGTTCTGAATTATGAATTGTGAATTCTGAATTCAATTTTGTCATCGGTGCGTTTTTTTCTTTCGCAACTTTTTCGATCACCGCCAAGGCTTCGGGATTTTCCACCGCAGTTATGGCCGGAACTCCGGGTTTGATGATACCCGCCTTTTCCGCCGCGATTTTNNTCGAGCCGTCCGCCGAGGCCGGTCTCCCAAATCACGAGGTCGCAATTCTGTTCCGAAAAAAAATTGAGCGCCAAAACGGTCACTACTTCGAACATCGTGGGATGATTGTCGGTGGAAAATTCTTTGAGCAGCGGTTGGATTTCCTCAACCAGCCGGATCAATTCATTCTCCGGAATCAACTGGCGATTGACCTGAATCCGTTCGCGAAACGAGACGAGATGTGGCGAGGTGAACAGCCCGACGCGCAAGCCGGCCGCGCGATAAATGCTTTCGAGCATCGCGCAGGTCGAGCCTTTGCCGTTCGTGCCGGCGACGTGGATGAAGCTAAGCTTTTCCTGCGGATTGCCCGCAAGCGTGGCGAGCTTGCGCGTGTTTTCCAGCCCAAAATTCGCGCCAAACAGTTGCAGGCCGTAAAGAAACTGGATGGCTTCGGCGTAACTCATGGTTTGGCAGGGACGCGTTGCTGCGCGTCCCAAATTTCAAGGCAGCGCGGCAGCGCCGCCCTGCCAAGCAAGTTTTTCATGGCCGGAATTCAAATCGGCTTGTGATGAATATACTCGTGCGTCGCGGCGATGAAACTTTTGAACAGCGGATGCGGTTGGTGCGGCTTGCTCTGAAATTCAGGGTGAAACTGGCTCGCGATGAAAAACGGATGGTCTTTCAACTCGATGACCTCGACGAGTTTGCCGTCGGGAGAAAGGCCGCTGAAAATGAAACCGGCCTTCTCGAATTTTTCGCGGTAGGCGTTATTGAATTCGTAGCGGTGGCGGTGGCGCTCGTTGATGACGAACGAGCCGTAGATTTCCGCCGCGCGCGTGCCGAGCTTCAATTGGCAGGGCTGCGCGCCGAGGCGCATCGTGCCGCCTTTTTTGGTGATCTTGCGCTGCTCGTCGAGCATCGCGATGACCGGATGCGGCGTGTTCAGATCAAATTCGGTCGAGTGCGCCTTGGCCAACTTCAACACGTCGCGCGCGAACTCAATCGTCGCGATCTGCATTCCAAGGCAAAGGCCGAGGTAAGGGATTTTATTTTCGCGCGCGTATTGGGCCGCGAGAATTTTCCCTTCCACGCCGCGTTCGCCAAACCCGCCCGGCACTAAAATGCCGCCCAAACCTTTCAACATTTTTTCCGCGCCGTATTTTTCGATCTCTTCCGAATCCACCTGCACGATCTCCACGCCGCAATCGTTGCCGACGCCGCCGTGGATGATCGCTTCGTAGACGGATTTGTAAGCGTCCTGCAAGCCGATGTATTTTCCCACGACGCCGACGCGCACGCGGTGCTGCGGCGCGATGAGTTTGCGGATGATCTCCTGCCAGTG
>PLHK01000164.1 GCA_003139955.1 Limisphaerales bacterium | reverse complement strand
GCGGATGAAATCCTGAATTTGCGCCCGGAGATTTTTGTCATTCCCGACGTGCTCTGCAACGCCGGCGGCGTGGTGGTGAGCTATTTCGAGTGGGTGCAGGATTTGCAGAGTTTCTTCTGGAGCGAATCGGAAGTTGTGGACAAGCTGTTTCGCATTCTCGAAACCGCATGGACGCGGATTTTGAATTCGAGCCGCAGCCAAAAAATTTCCATGCGCCTGGCCGCGTTGAGCGTGGGCATCAGCCGTGTGCACGAGGCCAAAAAGCAGCGCGGGTTGTTTCCTTGAGAAAATTTAACTTTGGCACTCCAGCGCGAGGCAAAAAAATCGTAACCTCTCGGTTGGCGGCTGCGTATTAAAAGTTGTATGCGACGGTCGGGTTGAATCACATTTGGGCGCGAATTTTTTATGTGCAAGCATTCGGAGCCGCAACGCCGGGCGTTCACGTTGATTGAACTCCTGGTGGTGATCGCCATCATCGCGATTTTGGCGGCCATGCTGCTGCCGGCGCTGGCCAAGGCGAAGGAGCGGGCGAAGGCCATCCAATGTGTGAGCCAGCTCCGGCAGGTCGGCATCGCGTTCAATATTTTTCTTCAAGATCACAACGACACTTTGATGCAGCGGATTTACAACGAGCCGCCAGCCGCACTGAACGTTCCCTCATCGTCCGCGACTTACACTCAATATGGCTACGATGAAATCCTGATGCCGCTCATGGGCAATAATCCAAAAATGTTCATCTGCCCGGATCAGCTCCAGACCGATGTGACGGTGTTAAGCTCCAATTATTTCGGCCAGCCCGGCTACGGCATGAACTGGTATTACGACAACCAATCCGTGAACGTGGTCACTTCGCCCAGCCAAACCATTCTCGTCACCGAATCAGCCGGTTCAAATAATACCGGCTCGCATCGCGCCGACCGCGACAGTGAGTTTCCGGGCGAATTGGATGACACGAGGCATGATGGCGGGGCAAATTATCTTTTTTTTGATTATCATGTGGAACGATTGAGATTTGAGCAGACCTACAATGACGACGTAAATCCGCCGACGCCAGATTTTTGGGGTGTGAATTATGACGCTGGCACGAATTTAGTTTGGACGGATTGAGTGCTGAAATCATTATCCTGTAACCTGCCGCCGCGCCGCGACGTATGCTTCAATGAAACCGGACACGATTTCCGGCTCAAATAGAAATCAGAATTTGAAAATCATATGCGCTCCAACTTTCACAAATTAATCTTGCTCGCCGCGTGCGTTTGCGCGTTTCGCCTCACCGCCGACGCCGCCGAGTTGAAACGCGCCGATGTGATGGCCGACCCGGTTTGGCTGCTGCATGTGGACTGCGACGCCCTGCGCACGAACACGATCGGCCAATTTTTCTTGTCTGAAATGGACAAGCCGGAGGCCAAAGCCAAGCTCGCCTCGTTTCAAACCACCTTTGGTTTTGACCTGCGCAACCAAGTTCATGGCTACACCCTTTATGGCAGCAGCCTGACACCGACTGACGGCGTGCTCATCGTGTATGCGGATTTTGACGCCGACCGCCTTGTCACACTGGCGCAAGGAGCGGATGAATATCAAAGCAGCGCGCACAACCAGCACACGATCCACAGTTGGATTGACGCGAACATGAACCGCAAGAGCGGCATCGGCCATCGCGTGTATGCGGCGTTTGAGGGTAAGCGGGTCATTCTTGGTCAGCGCGAAAACCGGGTGGCGCAGGCTTTGGATGTGATTGACGGCACATCTCCCAGCCTTGATGGCGGCAGCACGTTTCCCAGCTTGGGCTTGCCGGGCAACGGCCATTTCATCGAAGCCGCCGCGCGTAAAATGGATTCCACCAATCTGGCTCCAAGCGCGGCCATAATGAGACTTTCAAAAAGCGTCCAAGTGGTCGCGGGCGAACAGGACAATCAATTTCAAGGCACGCTGACCCTCGCGGCCAACAGCGATGACGCCGCCAACCAGATTTTCTCCATCGCCCAAGGCTTGGTGACGGTGATGAAACTGCAATCGAACAATCAGGATGTCGGCAAGCTCGCCAACGCCGTGACGCTCACGCAGAATGGCTCTGAAATCCTTGGTAAGCTCACTTTGCCCGCCGATGATGTGGTGGCGTTGCTGCAAAGCGGCGCGCAACGGATGGCGGCGGCACGCGCGGCGAGATCGGCGCAGGCAGCGCAGCAATAAGATGCTGATTGCCTTGGGAAATGCAAAAAATTGGTTCAAGAAATTTCATCTTTGTCCGACGAGGAGCTGGCCCGTCAAACCCAGGCCGGCGCGCTGGAGGCTTTTGAGGAACTGGTCGGCCGCTACGAAGGCCGCATCCATTCCTTTGTGACCCAGTTCTGCCGCAACGCGACCGATGCGCGCGAGGTCACGCAGGATACTTTTGTGAAGGCGTTCCAAAGTCTGGAGCAGTTTGATTCGCGCCGCGTTTTTGCCGCGTGGCTGTTCACCATCGCCCGCCGCAAGTGCATTGACCGCCACCGCGCCGCGCCGCGCTTTGCGGATGAACCGGTTCCTGAATTATTGGATGACGCCGACCCGGCGGAACTCACCGCGCGCCGCGAAGACGGACAAAACTTGTGGCGGCTCGCGCGGCGGCGTCTCGGTGAGAACCAGTTTCAGGCGCTCTGGTTGCATTATGCCGAAGACATGGATGTAGCGCGCATTGCGCAGGTGTTGGGCAAAAGCCGGGTACACATCAAGGTGATGCTTTTTCGCGCGCGGCAGATTTTGGGTCGCGAATTAAAAAATGTCAGCCAGCCAATTTCACCAGCGCCGGCCAATGAGCCGCCATTGCCAAATTTTGTCCGCCAACCATTTACCCTTCCGCCGGCCAAACCGACCAAAAGCAAAACATTAATAATATGAAGACCTGGCTGCTAAAATTTAAAATCTCCGATGCCCTCAACGATCGCCGCTCGCTGCCGCCGTCCGTTGAAAGCGCGGTGAAACGTTCCGCCGAACTGCAAAGTTTCGTGGCGGATGCCAACGCCTTGGCGCGCGAGTTGAAAAGCCAGTTGCCAGGCACAGAGACGTCCGCGCAACTGCACGTGTCCATCATGCGCGCCGTCCGCTCGGCCCGGTCGGCGTCCGACACAAAAACCGAATTTGTCTGGCCGCGTTGGGTTCCGGCCTCTGGTCTGGTCGCTGCGATTTTGCTGGGCGTAGTTTTGATCATTCAATTTATGCCGCAGCCAGCCAGCAAAGTTCAACCGACCGATGCGCATCCGCTGGCCGATGCCAGTTCGGCTTTAGATCTAGGTGGCAGACTGATGAGCCAGGCACCGGAACTGGCGCTATCACCCTTGTCCGATGAAATGCAGAAGCTCGACCGCAATCTGGCTGACACCGGAAAATTTCTGCTCGCCAGTCTGCCTTGAACTGATAATCCGAAAAAGTGGGACGGTTAAAACCGCGAACACGCTTGTCGGCAAACTAGCAGCGTGCCGCGACCGATTAAAGTTCGCCGCCGATTTTATTTTCACTGGCGGAAGTGCGGCAAATCCGTCACTTTGCGCGCCGCATCGCCGTTGAAAACGCTTCAAAAATATTTGGTCGGCCAAGTTTTTGTCACCCTGCTGCTCACCGTGGCGGTGTTCACCGCCGTTTTGCTCATCGGCAATGCGCTGCGCGAAATCCTCACGCTGCTGGCCAGCAGCCACGTCAGCCCGCTGCTGATGGTGAAGGCGATTTTATATTTGATTCCGTTCGTCTGGGTGTTCGCGCTGCCGATGGGGATGCTCACAGCCACGCTGCTGGTGTTTGGCCGGTTCAGCGCGGATCAGGAACTGACCGCCGCGCGCGCCAGCGGCATCAGCTTGATGTCGCTCGTCATGCCGGTGCTGTTGTTGAGTCTGTTCTGCTGCACGTTGAGCGCGTGGTTTAACATGGACCTCGGCCCGCGCTGCCGCGTGGCGTATCTCGGCCTGATTCAAGACCTCAAAAAGGAACTGGTGAATGCCGCGCTGCCGGAAGGCCGCTTCATCACCGATTTCAAAGGCTACATTTTCTACGTTGAAAAAAATGACGGCGGCAAACTGAAGAACGTGATGATTTACCGGCTGCAAAACGAGACGAACGTGGACACGACATTGCGCGCTCCGAGCGGCCAGCTCAGTCCGGATCGCGCGAACAACCAGTTGATTCTGGATTTGGTTGACGCCCAAAGTGTCTCGACCACGGCCCATGGCGATGTGCTCCAAAGTTTTCCGACGCTAACGTTGAACTTGAGCATGAGCGATGCGACCAACCGCGTGAACAAGCCGAGTATCAATGACATGACCTTTCTGCAACTGCGGCAGGAATTGCACGACTTGGAAAATTTGCACTTGCCGGTGGGGACGAATAATTGTCCAGACGCCTTGCGCGCGCAATTACAAAGCCTGCGCCAGCAGAAAAGTGATCTCACCGAGCCGGTGCGCGTGGCGATGAACCGCGAGGTGGCCTTTTCCTTCGCGTGCTTCGGCTTCACGCTCGTCGGCATTCCGCTCGGCATCCGCGTCCACCGACGCGAGACAAACATCGGCATCGCCATCGCGCTGATGCTCGTGCTCGTGTATTACGCGTTCATCATGCTGGGGCAGCAGCTCGCGGCGCGGCCGGAATTTTGCCCGCACCTGATTTTCTGGCTGCCGAATTTTATCTTTCAAGCCATCGGCGCGGTGCTGCTGTGGCGCGCGAACCGCGGCCTTTGAAATTATTTTTCCGGACGGCGAAACACTTTGCCGACGTCCGCCTGGTCAACCGGCTTCACGAGGATTTCATCAATGTTGACGTGCGGCGGCCGGCTGGCGACCCAGACGATGATTTCTGCGATGTCGGCGGCGGTCAATGGATTCATGCCGGCGTAAACTTCACCGGCTTTTTTTGTGTCACCCTTGAAACGCACATGGGAAAATTCCGTCTCGGCCAGTCCCGGATCAATCGTGCCTACCCGGATGCCCGTGCCGAACAGTTCGTGGCGCAGCGCGCGGGTGATGGCGAGTTCGCCGGATTTGGCGGCACAATACGCGGAGCCGCCCGCGTAAGCCGTGCGGCCGGCGACGGAGCCGATGTTGATGATGCTCGCGCCCGCGTCGTGCGGCAGGAGTGGCAGCGCCGCGCGCGTCACGCGCAGCAGGCCGAGGACATTCGTTTGAAAAGTGGTTTCCCAATCCGCATCTTTGCCGGAAGCCACGGGGTCAATGCCGTGTGCGCCGCCGGCGTTGTTGAGGAGGACGTGCAGCGGTTGCGATTTCAATTTTTGTTTCGCCCACGCGACGAAAGTTTCGACGCTGGCGGTTTGGGCGACATCCAGTTCATGAAAATGCGCTGCCGCCGCGCCGGATTTTTTCGCGAGCGCGGCAACTTTTTCCAGCCGGTCAACGCGCCGCGCGCCGAGCAGTAGTTTCGCGCCGTGCGCGGCAAACGCCTTGGCCGCCGCTGCGCCGAAGCCGCTGGACGCGCCGGTGATGAGCACCCATTGGTTTTTTAAGGTAGATTTCATGGTCAAAATTATTCAGTGGAATCCGGTTCGCCGCCACCTTTCTTTGGCACCGACCTGCCGATCCCAGAAAGTTTATCGAACAAAAATCCCAAGGCCAGCGCGCAAAGGCAGCCGATGATGACCGCGCCGACGCGGTTGAGCGAGTTCTGCCACCGGCTGCTTTCACCGATGAGCGTCACGATGATGACGGCGACGGCGGCCGGCCGCAGCGCGTCGTCCTGTTTCAGGAGATAGCAGATCAGGCCGGTGACCATGACGCCGATGGCCATGGCGACGGGCGGTTCGCCGATCAGGGCGAGCAGCGCCGCGCCGCCAAACGCGCCGGCGACATTGGCCGCGACGCGCAGGAGCGAGGCTTTGAATGACGAATGCAGGTCCGGCTGCGTCACCAGCACGGCGGAAACCGCCGCAACCCACGGGGCGCCGGGCAGTTCAAAAAAATTGTAACTCAGCGCCGCGATCAGCGCGCCGCTGGCGGCCTTGGCGGAAAAAATGATGGCTTCAAAATGGCGTGGCTGCATGGTCGGAAATGCGGCAGGTTTTGCGGATGAACTGCCGCCGAATTTTGTTTCAACGTGACGCATCCGTCAACCACCGCTTGCATAAGCTTTGAATCGGGCGCGTTCAAAACTGGCTTGAAGGTTTAACAACGCGGTATAGATTTTATCAGCATAGCAACCAATTCGTAATTAAAATAAGCCGATTGCTAATGCACCAGTGTGCGTTAAGTTCC
>PLHK01000130.1 GCA_003139955.1 Limisphaerales bacterium | reverse complement strand
CATATCCGGCTCCCTCCGTCGAAAGTTGCCCCACGCTGCCCTGACTATAGAAATTCTTCTGGGTGACCAGATTGGCCTGATAAGCGAATAATGCGCGCGCATCCGGCGCGTTGACGTAATGAAGATTGTCCCGGCTCAGGTTGGCGGGATTGGCCTGCCAGCCATGGGCATTGGACTGGCCGGCACAAACATAAACATCAATCGGCGTTCCTTGCGCGTGGGGTGTGGCTGGCATGGTCGCAAGCAACACGCTGGCGAAATCACTGTAGGAGTTCTTCTCGGGCGCAGCCTGCTCCAGGACAATTTCCAACGGCTGCCCCACGCCCGGCGGGTTTGGGCCAGTCGTGAAACTCCGTGAGGTCGTGGCAAAAGTCCCGGGTGCGGCGATATTATTGTTTTCGCCAGTCCAATCGCCGACCACGGTTCCGTTGGTGGTCTCCAAGGCGATGTGATAGCCGCCCCAAAGGCCAATGTTCCGATTTCCCACCTGAGCGGATAAGGTATAAGTCGTGTTCGAGTTTAGCGTGGTCGGCAGTATCTGACTTATGCTTGGATTGACGATCCCGTCTGGAGAAGCAGTGAAAACGGCACCGGCAGGCAAAACATTCGGTATGGGCGATGAATATGAATAATTTGGGTTGAGCAAGCCAACGATGCCAGCGCTATTCCAAGTCCAGCCTGTCGGAGTGGCCGTTTGATTTGTGGGCGCATTGGACCCGGAAATGGTATCAACATTAAAATCGCCGTTGACGAGGGGAATTAAACTTCCGGGCAAAATTGTTAGGGTGGCTGGTGGGGTGCTGGTTACGGAACCGCTGCCATTGGACACGATTACTTGATAGTCACCCGCCCAATTGGTAGTCACATTGTTGATTTTCAAAACGCGGCTTTGAGAGCCAGTGATCTGGTCGCCATCAATCAGGTTGGTATAAGGGCCATCGGCGGGGCCCGCCTGCCATTGGTAACTCAAAACGCCCGTTCCATGTGCGCCAACGCTAAACCGAACATCCTGTCCGGGAAATACGCTTTGAGCAGCCGGCTGTTCGGTGATAATTGGATCCGAAATCTCAAGTTGAAATCCGTTTAAAAAGGAACCAACCGTGCTATTGGCTGTATCTGGATCGCTGATGGTAAATGTCAGATTGTCACCGGTAAGTATTCCTGAAAATTTAACATAGGCCGTCCCCGGCCCGGCGGAAAGCTGCCGCGACACGGAACTGGTGGCCAGTTTGCTGCCCGTGTTTCCACCCATGGCCCCAGACACAAGCGATATATTCTGAACTTGCGGGTTCGGTGCTCCGGCATAGACCACCAGATTAAACGGAGAATTGGTATAGACCGACAAATTGCCGATGGAGATTATCCATGTGTCATTACCAGCACCATTGACAAGATATTGCTCAATGTCTGAGTTCATCAAATTGATGGTGTCGGCATCAGTGCCGCCACCCATATCATTGCGTTCGCCGTAGACAGCATTGTTCGGTTCAGTCACCGTCAGCGTCAGACCGGATACAGTCTGGGTCACATTGGCCAGTGATACTCCGGAAATCGGTGTGTTGTTATCGCGGTCAACATAATACCCGATGGAAACTTGGTTCCATAAATCGCCGTCAGAACCTAAAATCGCTGCACCCGTTTGCGGCTGACTGACGAGACCATTGTCGCCGGGCCCGCCGCGCGGACCAACGGCGGCGATAAATTGAACATCGACAAAGATATTTTTTTCCGACACCACCGTCAGCGTGGCGTCGGGACTGCTGGTGATGGAGCCACTTTCGTTAGCCACCACTACGCGATAGGCCATGGCTTGATTGGTGGTCACGTTGGAAATTTTCAAGCGGTCACTGGTCGTTCCCGAAATGTTCCCGTCGTCAATCAAGTTGGTGTAAATTTCACTACCAATAGACCCGGCTTGCCATTGGTATCTAAACGGTGGCGTGCCGGTGGTGATGACGTTGAAAGAGGTGGTTCGGCCCGCCAAAACTTTGTGCGAAGCAGGCTGGGAATCAATCCACGGGTCCGGTGTGGTGATTTGAAGTTGAAAACCATTCACCACCGCGTAGGTTTGGCCCGGGCCGGGTGTGGCCGAAAAGGTGAATACACCGTTGGTCAAGATGCCCGTGAAAGTATTGTAGGCCACGCCGGAGCCGACGGTTATCTGCCGCGAGCCACCGCTGGTGGTCAAGATGCTGGCCGAGTTTCCGCCGGTAGCGCACGCCGTTAAATTTAAGGTGTCACCCTGTCCTTTGGCATTCCCAGAGGCATAAACAACCAGTGTAAAGGCACAACCCGTGTATTTATTTAAACCGGTCAGACTCACGGAAACTGGAGCGTTTTGTGCGTAAGCATAATCCTCCATCAATGGGGTGGTGGAGAAATCCATCGTGGAGCCGTCAGTGGATGAATAAACGCCCGCTGAATTGAGTGCAAGCCCCATGCCGTCGAGTGGACGACCAGTTGAGTCAACCAGCGCACTGGTTGTGCCGGCCAAGGCATTCCAAGTATCACGGGTATTGCCCAACACCGCCGCCCCGGTTTGGGTTTCACCGCTGCCGAAGTCGACATTGATGAGTTTTGTGTTCGCCGCTCCAGCTTGGCCCAAAGACAACATCAGGGAAAGCAAAGCGGCTCCGAATACGAGGGCGAATTTACGGGTTGAAATAGAATTGAAATCGGCTATCTGCCGATGGCCACTCAAGCTTGAGTGGCGCGACTGATTTTTCAGAACAATTATTTTACTACAGTTGCCCATACCTCATGTTTTTTTGAAAATAAATGTGATGATTTGGATGTCGTGCTGAATTGTTAAAAATCTCGCAGAACTAGGATTATATGCGAGCAGAAAATTAAAGGTGATTGCACATGAATCATACTTTTTCCAAGCCCGAATATTTTACATTGGCTTCGGTCAGCGGTTCGGCGAGCGGAAAAGTGAAGGGCAGGCGGAGAGACGGCTGGAACGGAGCCGGAACGCAACGACCGCCGCCGTGNNCCCCCCCCCCCCCCGCGACGAGCACGCGTGAAGCGGCTGCGGAACGCGCGTTGGTCGCGGTTTTCCCTACAAATCCTGCCATTTGCAGATCATCCAGCATGGCCAAAGAAAAATTTATTTTGTGCAATCTTTGCATAAACCCGGCTGGTTTTTCCCTCAAACTTGCCGCATGAAAGTAGCATCGTCATTTTCGATTGCGCTCCGGGTGGCGCAATTTTCTCGAACAACTGTGCGATCATTTTGTCCTGAATACAGGACAACCATTGTCCGATGGAAATGCCATCATCGGACGATGCGAATGAGATCAAGCATAAATTGCCGGAAAGCGAAGCCTCTGCCTGACGGCAGGCATTTTTTTGGCAATGAAACAAAATTGAAAGTTGTTATGAATTCATCACAACCTGCCTTTCCGGTTTTGGCTAAACTTGGTCTAAAAAGCCAAAGGAAAACTATGCACATAAAAAATGACATATCGGAGTCGGACGCACTGACCATCAGTAAAAGCGCCTCGGTATTGGGTCTGCACGAGTTCAGTTTGCTCACACGCATCCAAGCGGGGGACATCACCGCCACAAGGTTGATGGCGGGCGAAATGGCCGTTCCCATCAGTGAGCTGGAACGGCTCACCAAGCAGTCCATTTATTCGCTGGCCGTTCCACCGGACGAACCGGTAACGGTTTGGTCTGACGCCCGCTTGGGCATCAAGCGCAACTATTACAGCGGACTAAAGCGCGCGGGCGAATATCAGGAATACACTGTGCCGGGTATTGACTTCTTGCGTTTCACTGATTCCGAAATCAAAGGTTATCGCGCCGCCTTCAGCGCCATCGCCTATGAATTTCTCTCATTGGGCGAATTGCGAAAGCAGTTGGAGAAACCGGGCAAGGTCGTGCCGTCGCCCGAAAAGGAAATCTGCACCTCGCAACTCGGCGTCTGGCAGGTGTGTTCCACGCTGCTGAATCTCGGTTCCAGCGACATCGTGCTATGCCAGCAGGGGAACGACTTCGCGGTGATGGAACGGTTCCGCGACGGCACGCCTTACGCCAAAGCCAACGGCATCGCGGAGATTTTAATTGAAAGAAATGATCCGAATGAAGCAATGAAAGCGTTTGATGAGAATGCCATCCATACACTCGAATTCATGGCCAGCAATCAGGTCGCCACGGCGCAGCGAATCATTTGGGGTCAATTTCAAGAACATCGCCCGTCACGTTTGGTCGAGGCGATTTCGGAGCGGTGCCGGTTGGCGGTCGCGGATGAGGAAACGATTTCGCAGACGCAAGCGGAGCGGCATACCCACACCAACCAGCAATGCCGTAAAGGGGGCATGCGCATTTAAGGAGGACGTATGAATCCAGACTTGGAACGTTTTTTGAATTTGAAACATTTCCCCCAACGGCTGACGGCCACGGAAGCGGCCGGCGTGCTCGGTCTTTCTCCGCATGAGGTCCCCATTCTCGTGACCAAAGGTTTATTGAAACCGCTGGGACATCCCGCGCCCAACGCCCCGAAATTCTTTTTGACGGCCACGCTGAAAGATTTGGAGCGGGACGATAAGTGGCACGGCAAGGCCGCCGATGCGCTGCAAGAATACTGGCGTCACAAAAACGCCCGTAAGCTGGACGCCACGGACAGACGGCAACCGTCCCGGTTGCAAACCCAAAATGCAGATTCGGAAAATTGACCGGTAACCAAAGGCGCGGGCGGAGCATCATCCGCCCGCGCCTTGCCGTTCACGCGGCAGCGGCGTTTGCCGGGGTTTCGACACGCGGAATGGTGCCTTGCGCGCGCTGCCGCTCGTATTCGCCGAGCGACGGCAACTCCACCTTGGCCTTGCGCGAATAGGCGCGGTGGACGGCCTTGCTGTTGTGGCCGAGGGCTTCCTGTGCGAATCGTTCGGGATAACCGGCGGTCTTCGCCCGTTCCGCCCAGGCGTAACGGTAGCTGTGCAACGACACGCCTTTGATGCCAAGCCCGACGCAGCGTTGCTTGAACTCGGTGGCGCGGTCGCCCGCGCGGACGCTCCGCAGATAGGGGAATAGCGGGCCGTTGCCCGGCAAGTCCCGCAAGATTTCCTCCATGTCGGCATCCATCCGCATGATGGCAATCGTGCCGGTCTTCATGCGTTTGTAGCTGATGATGTGGTTTTCCCAATCCACGTTCTCGGCTTCGATGAACGCCAGATCGGATTGCGACGCGCCCAGATGCCACGCCATTTGATAGAACGCCCGGCGTTCAAGATTCAACTCGCGGGCAACAATGGCTTGATGTTCCTTCAGGGTGATGCCGCGCTTTTCTTTGAACTTGAAGGCTGGCCAGCGTTTCTTGGGCAGCACCGGCCACGGTAGCCAGTTCATATCCAAGGCGAAGTTGTGGATGCGCCGCAAATAGATGTTGGTGGACACCGAGCCGCTTTCCAGTGCTTTCATGAAATGCTCGGCTTGGGTTTCGAGCACCACCATATTGCGGATGGAATCCAACGCTTTGTCTTTGATGGCGGTCAACCAGCGATGGCGGGTTTCGCCGGTCTTGAGTTTGGGGATTTCGTCCATGACGTGCTGCCACGTCCGCGTCGCGCCGGTGGGGTCGCCCGCTTTCCAATACACGCGCGCCAGATGGCGGCTAAAAGCCGGGGCTTCCTCGTTTTCGTTCTTAGCCGCGACGAGCCGAAAGGCTTCGTCCTTGTCGCGGGTCTTGAGGGTTTCTTGTTGGCCGGTGGTGTTGTCTTGGCAGTAGTAAACACCCCACGGGCGAAGGAACACACTGTAGCGTTGTTTCATGTCATTTTTCATTTCATGACTATGAACCAACTCGATCTGACCTCGTTAGCGAGTAGTGGGCGAGTTCGTTTTGAGTTGTAACGGAGTAATTCCGCTACTGAAACTTTCACTGAAACTCGGCCATTTTTCCGCTATTTTCCTCGCAAATCCCAACAAAAAGGCTGGAGGCGAGGGTCGGAATCGAACCGACGGATGAGGCTTTTGCAGAGCCCTGCCTTACCACTTGGCTACCCCGCCTTTGGGGACGGGCAAATTAAATTATTTCGCGGTCGAAGCAAGTTCTACTTTTATCAAGCGGTGGCCTTCAGCCTGCGAAACCAAGTTTCCGCCGTTGCTTCCAAAGTTCCTTTGGCTTAAAAATTCCCGCCGGCGTGATGATGCCGGCGATTAGTTCTGCCGGTGTCACATCAAAGCCTGGATTACGCGCGCCGCTCGCAGGATTGGCGACGCGAACATATTCTCGCTGGCCGCGCGAATTGATTCCCCACGTGCCGAGGACTTCGCTCTCGCCGCGTTCTTCAATCGGAATTTCAAAACCGCTTTTCAAGTTCCAGTCAATCGTTGAAAGCGGAATGGCGACGTAAAATGGAATTTTATGCCGCGCGGCTAAAACGGCTTTGGTGTAAGTGCCGATTTTGTTTGCGACTTCGCCGGTTTTTCCCAAAGTGCGGTCGCTGCCGACGATAACCAAATCAATTTCACCGCGCTGCATCAAATGGCCGGCGGCGTTGTCGGCGATGATTTGGTGGGAAATTTTTTGCTGCGCGAGTTCCCACGCGGTGAGTGTCGCGCCTTGCGAACGCGGACGCGTTTCGTCACAAAAGACGTGAAATTTTTTGCCCTGCGCTTGCGCGGCATACATCGGCGCGGTAGCAGTGCCGGTGTCCACGAACGCAAGCCAGCCGGCATTGCAATGCGTGAGAATTTTCATGCCGCTGCGAATCAGCTTCGCGCCGTGCTGACCGAGCTCGGCGCAATGCCGCGCATCATCGTTCGCAAATTGCTCGGCGGCGGCGAGCGCGAGCGCTTGCTGTTCGGCGACTGTTTCGCCGCGCGTTATTTCGCGGCGAACGTCGTTCATCGCATTGACGGGATCGACCGCCGTTGGCCGCGCGCTTTTCAAAACCTGATATACGTTTTCGACTTGCGTAGAAAATTTTTTCAAATCGCAACCGCGAAAAGCCAGCGCTCCCTGGGCGAGTCCGTAAGCGGCCGTCGCGCCAATCGCGCCCGCGCCACGCACGATCATGTCGGTGATGGCGGTGGCGGTTTCGCGGAAATTTTTGGTGGCGACAATCTTAAATTCGTGCGGAAGCAGCCGTTGTTCGATCAGCAGAACGGAATTTTTGGTGGCGTCGAAGGCGACGGTGCGGAAGTGTTCGGTGCGTCCGCGAACGGTGACATTCATTTTTAGAAAAGCTATTTTTTGAGCCGGCGGATTTTTTCCTTGAGTTCTTGAAATACTGGATGCGTGCGGAGTTTTTTCAAATCCGGGTCTTTGGCCAGCCACTTGAAATCGCGGTAACCTAATTTGATAGCTTGGCTGAGGGCGAGATAGGCGCGGTCGAATTCGTCGGTGAGCGAGTAGCTGCAGGCGAGGTTGTAAAAAACTAGTGGATTGCCGGGTTCGAGCCGGGCGAGGCGTTCGTCCACATGCAAACCCTCGGTGAAGCGTCCGCGCTGGGTGTAGTGGTCGCCAAGCAATTGCAGGGCGTCCACATAATCCGGATCACGGCGGACGAGGCCCTCGACAAACTGGATTTTGGTGTCGAGGTCGCGCTGTTCCGCGCTGGTCAATTTTTTCTTGGTGCTTTTTCTGGCCGGCATACGACAGGCGGATTTTTTCCAACTGCGCGCGGCAAGTCAAGCGGGCGGCTGAATTATTTGGTGGAATTTTCCCGGGTGGAGGCGTTAAATTGGGTCTGGGAATTTCTATGAAATGCTTTGTAACCGGCGCTTCCGGCTTCATCGGCTCGAATCTTGTGCACGAACTCATCGCGCACGGTCATCGCGTCAAGGCGCTGCTGCGACCGGGCGCGGATGAACGCGGCTTGCAGGGACTGAAGTTTGAGCGTGCCACGGGCGACATTCTTGACCGTAAATTGCTGGCGCGCGAAATGGAGGGTTGCGAGTGGTGTTTTCACGTCGCGGCGAGCTACGCGTTGTGGATGCGCAATTACGCGCCGATGTATGAAACCAACGTCGAGGGCACGCGCAATGTGCTGGAAACCGCCGGCAAGGTGGGCTGCCGGAAAATTGTTTATACCAGCACGGTCGGCTGCATCGGTTTGCCGAAACCGGTCAAAGGCAAAATCACGCCAGCGACGGAGCATGAAAGAGTTTCTGACGGCCAGATGTCGAATGACTACAAGCGGTCCAAGTTTCGCGCGGAAGCGGTCGCGTCTGAATTGTTCCGCAAAACTGCACTGCCCATTGTCATCGTCAATCCCTCCGCACCCATCGGCCCGGGCGACGTGAAGCCGACTCCGACCGGCCAGCTTATCGTGGATTTTTTGAACCGTCGGATGCCCGCGTATCTTGACACGGGATTAAACTGGGTTCACGTCCGCGACGTGGCCATCGGCCACATCCTCGCGGCGGAAAAAGGCACGCTCGGCCAGCGTTACATTCTCGGCAACGCGCAGGGAAACTGGACGATGCACCAAACCTTGGCCGTGCTGGAAAAAATCACCGGCCTGCCCGCGCCCAAAATCAAGATTCCAAACTGGCTTGCGCTCCGCGCCGCCGAAGCAAATGAAATGATTTCCTTCTTCACCGGCAAACCTCCGCGCGCGCCGGTGGCCGGCGTGCGCATGGCCAAATATAAAATGTGGTTTGATCCCAGCAAGGCGATTCTGCAACTGGGCCTGCCGCAGACCCCACCTGAACAGGCCTTTGCTAACGCTGTCGCGTGGTTCCGCGCCAATGGTTATGTAAAGAAATAGGCGGTGGATTTCCAACCACAATTGCAGCACCGATTCCCTAACTGATTTTTCTTCACCTTAATCATTGTCCGATCTGCGTTGTTATTTCCGGCTAAAGTTTTCTTGCCATTTGCGCCGGATTGTGAAAAATTTCACAAACAATTTTATGCCACACGTCAAATTATTCATTCCCGGACCGGTCGAAGTCAGCGATAAAACGTTTCAGGCGTTTCGCTCGCCGATGATCGGCCATCGAGGCCAGGGCTTCAAAGACCTTTACGCGAAAGTCCAGCCGCAACTCCAGCAACTGCTGTTCACAAAGCAGCTTGTTTATCTTTCCACGTCCAGCGCATGGGGCGTGATGGAAGGCGCAGTGCGCAATCTCGTCCAGAAAAAAGTTCTCAACTGTATGTGCGGCGCGTTCTCGGACAAGTGGTTCGACGTTTCCAAAAAATGCGGCAAATCGGCCGAGGCGTTGCAAGCGGAATGGGGTTCGCCGATCCGCGCCGAGGCGATTGACAAAAAACTCGCGACGGGCGAATTCGACGCGCTCACTTTGATCCACAACGAAACTTCGACCGGCACGATGTCGCCGCTCGCGGAAATCGCCGCGCTCAAGAAAAAATATCCCGACGTGATTTTCATTGTGGACGCCGTCAGTTCGCTCACCGCGCTGCCAATTAAATTTGACGAACTTGGAATTGACGTGCTGCTAGCCGGAACGCAAAAAGCCTTTGCGCTGCCGCCGGGACTCGCCGTTTTTGTCGCGTCGCCCGCCGCGCTCGCGAAAGCCGCGCTTGCTAAAGATCGCGGTTATTACTTCGATTTTGTCGAGTTCCAAAAAAATGCCGAGCAGAGCATGACGCCGAGCACGCCGAGCATCGGCCACGTTTATGCATTGAGTTCCAAGCTCGACGATTTCTTCGCCGAAGGTCTGGACGCGCGTTTTGCGCGCCACAAAAAAACCAACCAGCTCACGCACAACTGGGCGGCGAAACACGGATTTAATTTATTTCCGGAAAAAGGTTTTGAATCACTCACGCTCACTTGCATCAGCAACGGCGCGCGTCCGGGCAGTCGCACGGTGGACGTGGCGAAATTGCAGAAGCTCACGAAGGACCAGGGTTTCCTGATTGACGGCGGCTACGGGAAAATCAAGGGCACGACGTTCCGCATTTCCAACATGGGCGACGAAACCGAGACCACGATGAACCAGCTTTTTGCCGCGCTCGACAAGTCCATGGCACAATTGTGATTTTGTGTTAAGATAATTTGTTTTGGTTGGGTGGTTTAGTTGGACCGGCAATCCGTGTTGAGGCGGATTGCCGGTTTTTCTTTTCGCCGGCCATCATTCGCGCAAAACTAAACCGTGCAAACTGACTCTGGTTACCAGCTCGTCCGCCTGAACAACGGCATCTGCTCCGTGCGTTCGCTCGCGGACGACGAGACGTTTCATCCGGTCGTCGGCCCGGTTGCCGAAGCCGAGGCGCTTTACGTCAACCAACTCAAACTGCGCGAGCGTTTGCAAAATCATGCCGGCGAATTTGTGATCTGGGATGTCGGCCTCGGCGCGGCGGCAAATGCACTCACCGTTTTGCGCGCCACGAGGGATATCGCCTGCAACATCCGCCTCGTCAGTTTTGACCACACGCTGGAGCCGCTGGAGTTCGCGTTGAAAAATGCCGACGCGCTCGGCTATTTCGGCGGCCACGACAATCATCTGAAAGAATTTTTGCGCGCGCATCGCGTGCAATTTCAAGATGGCAATCAATCAGTCAACTGGGAATTTCACCTCGCCGATTTTCCGACGCTGATCGCCAACTCAAAACTAAAAATTCAAAATTCAAAACTTGCACCCGCGCCGCACGCTATTTTATTCGACGCCTTTTCGGCTGCCAAAAATCCCGCGATGTGGACGTTGCCGTTGTTCAAAAATTTATTCCAATTGCTCGACCCGCAGCGTCCGTGCGCGCTGCCTACGTATTCGCGCAGCACGATTTTGCGCGTGACGTTGCTGCTCGCCGGATTTTTTGTCGGCGTCGGCCACGCAACCGGCGAGAAAGAGGAAACAACGATTGCCTCGAACGATTTGAGTTTTATGTCCGAACCGCTCAACCGCAGATGGCTTGAACGTGCGAAACGTTCACACAGCGCCGAGCCGATGATTGAACCAATTTATCGCACCGCACCGCTGAGTGCGGGGTCTTTGGAAAAACTTCTGGCGCATCCGCAATTCACCGGCACATGACTTTTATTTACCCAATAAATCGCGTTGACTGATTTCCTGAAAATCATTAAAAACAACGCCGTAAGTCAACCCCCTTAAAAACTATGAGCGACAAACCTCCGGGAGCAGAAAAGAAAATCGTAGCTGGCATCTTCGGCATTTTGCTGGGCGGCTTGGGTATCCATAAATTCTACCTTGGCTACACCAAGGAAGGAATCATTCAGATTGTTGTCACCATTTGCACTTGCGGCATGGGTGGCCTCATCGGGCTGATTGAAGGTATCATCTACCTGACGAAGAGCGACGACGACTTCGTCAAGACCTACATCACCAACAAAAAAGGCTGGTTCTAAAATCACTAGTTGAATTTCAGGCTGCCGTCGCGTTTCGGACGTGTGGCGGTTTTTTCTTTTTTGAACTTTCACCGGCGTCAAAATTTTCTAAACTCTCTGCATGAACGTTTTTATCACCGGCGGCGCGGGCTACATCGGCTCGGTTTGCACCGAAGAACTTTTGAACGCCGGCCATCACGTCACGGTTTATGACAATCTGACCGAGGGCCATCGCTCGGCGGTTGATCCGCGCGCGAAATTTATTTTCGCCAAGCCGGAAGCGGACGGCGACATCTTGAACGCCGTCAAATCCGCGCAGCCCGACGCGATTTTGCATTTCGCCGCGTTCGCGCTCGTCGGCGAGTCCATGACGAATCCAAAAAAATATTTCCACAATAATTTCGTCAACGCGCTCAAGCTCGCCGACGCCGCCGTGGAATGCGGCGTGAAAAAATTTGTCTTTAGCTCGACGTGCGCGACTTACGGGCCGCCGGACAAAATTCCGATGACGGAAGATTTGCCGCAGCGCCCGATCAATCCTTACGGCGAATCCAAATTGATGTTCGAGAAAGTCCTCATCTGGTATCGCGAAATTTACAAGCTGGATTTTGTCGCGTTCCGTTATTTCAACGCCGCCGGCGCGAGCGAACAATTTGGCGAGCATCACCGCATTGAGACGCACATCATTCCGAACGTCCTGCAAGTCGCGTTGGGGCAAAAAACGCACGTTGAGATATTTGGCACGGATTATCCGACGCCGGACGGAACGTGCATCCGCGATTACATCCACATCAAGGATTTGGCACAAGCGCACATTCTTGGATTGCAGCCGGGCAAGAGCGGATTTTTCAATTTGGGAAATGGCGACGGCTATTCCGTCCGCGAAGTGATTTCTACTTGCGAAAAAATCACCGGCAAAAAAATTGCGACGATTGAAAAACCGCGTCGTCCCGGCGACCCGCCAAAACTGGTGGCTGCCGCCAACAAGGCCATCAGCGAGCTTGGCTGGAAGCCGCAGTATCCGAAACTGGAAGACATCGTGAAGACGGCATGGGCATGGCATGTCAAAAATCCGACGGGCTACGCCGATTAAAATTTTCTTGCCAAAGCCGCCGGGTCGCAGGCATTTTCTGACATGGCAGCGACGCGCAATTCTCATCTCGACGACACGTTCTATCAAAAGGCGGACGCCTTCTTCGCCGCGAACAGCAAGGTTGGCCTGACCTTTGACGACATCACGCTGGCGACGCTTTACTCGGAAATTCTGCCGCGCGACACGCAACTCGACACCACGCTCGCGGACGGACTGCGATTAAACATCCCGGCGATTTCGTCCGACATGGACACCGTGACGGAATCGCGCATGGCCATCGCGATGGCCCTCAATGGCGGACTCGGCCTCATCCATTACAATATGCCTGAACGCGAGCAACTCTCGCAGGTCAGCCGCGTGAAGTATCATGTCCAAGGGCTGATTCAAGACCCGATCAAAATCGCGCCCGATCAGCTCATCGGCGATGTGCTGGCGTTGATTGAGGAAAAAAAATTCGGCTTCAGCACATTTCCGGTCGTGGATGAAAAGGGAAAATTGGTCGGCTTGCTTTCAGGTCATGTCGTCAAGCCGCGTTACGCGACGAAGAAAGTTGCCGACGCGCTCACGCCACGCAAACAAGTCCACACCATCACGAAAAAAGAACTCGGCAAAGACCCGATTGCGCGCGCGGATAAATTTTTTACGGAACATCTCGGCATCCATAAATTGCTCGTAGTAGATGACGAAGATCATCTTCACGGACTGATCACGATGAGCGATGTCGAGCGCATCACGCTCGAAAGCAAGGCGCAGTTCAAGCCAGCGCGTGACGCGCAGTTCCGGCTGGTTTGCGGCGCGGCGGTCTCGGCCACGCGCAATGCATTTGGCGGACTCGACGAGAAGAGAATTCTCGAACACGTTGGCGCGCTCGTGGAACGCGGCGTGGATGTGGTCGCCGTTTCCACCGCGCACGGACATAGCAAGGGCGTCGGCGACACGGTAAAAGTTTTGCGCGATGCGTTTCCGAAATTGCCCATCATCGCGGGCAACGTGACCAGCGCGGCGGGCGTGGAATATCTCGCCGACTGCGGCGCGAATGCGATCAAAGTTGGGCAGGGGCCGGGTTCGATTTGCACGACGCGCATGGTCGCAGGCGTGGGCATTCCGCAGATGACGGCACTTTACGTCTGCTCGCGCGCGGCGGCGAAGAAACGCGTTTCCATTCTTGCCGATGGCGGCATCACCAAATCCGGCGACATCGTGAAGGCGCTGACGTTGAGCAGCGCGGTGATTTGCGGCGGCATCTTTGCGGGTTGCACCGAAGCGCCGGGCGAAGTCGTGGAGATCAGCGGCAAAATGTATAAACATTATCGTGGCATGGGCAGCCTTGCGGCGATGAAGTCCGGCAGCGCGGCGCGTTACGGCCACGAAAAGGCGGATGCCACGCGCAAGGTCGCGGCGGAAGGCATCGAGGCGCTCAAGGAAGCGTGCGGTTCGGTGGACCGCGTGCTGGCGCAACTAATCGGCGGCATCCAGAGCGGCATGGGTTATCTCGGCGCAAAAGATTTGGAACAACTTCGGCAGAAGGCGCGCTACATCCGCGTCAGTCCCGCCGGCCAGCGCGAAGCCGCGCCACATGACGTGGTGGAATTGAAGACGGGGAATTAAATTTTTACGGCTTGGACTTTTTCTAAAAACAAAATTCGAGAAATCGGAATTTTCCTGTTGGCTCTGCTTTCATGTAACGCAATTTCCTTTTTGTTTTCACTCCAGCTTTCAACTCGATAATCACCGACATATTTCCAACCATCTTTTTGCGCGATAAAAATTGGAACTGGGAAGCGCTGTCTGCAAAAAATTTCTGAAGTTTCAGTTATTTCTTCTTTATCTCCGGGCAAAATTATATCAGGAGCGTCCGGATTAAGTCTTTCACGAAAACATCCACAAACAACGTGCCCGTTTACCATTGGAAGAAACCCTGTTTCCAAACCTCCAACTATTTTTTGAATTTGTTTTCGTGAATAAGATTGTTTTGGATCAAATTTTCCTTCGCCTCTTAAAAAATTATGAGTCTTCAGATGGCAGCGCTCGCAAAGAGCTTCAAATTCATTATCTTGATATTCCCAAGGTTCGACACGCCGATAAGCTAGATGATGGACATGAAGTTGCAGTTCATCATTATTGCATTTTTGACATTTCCACTCTGCCCTGGAAAACACTTCAAGACGTTTCTTTTGCCATTGCGGGCTTTTAAGTTTGTCTCGATATGTCATATCTTAAAACTCCACCGGCACGTTCAATTTGCCGCATTGCGCGCAGCGTGAGCGATCCGCGTCTGCGTCGTCGGTGTAAACCAGTCCACATTTGGCGCAGCGGAACACGCGGTCTTCGGGGTGCGCCGGGCCGAAGCGGCGGCGCTCGAGTTCGGAATAAATTCCCACCACACAAATCGTGCCGAGGGTCAGCGCCACATAAATCACAAGGAGAATGGTGATGCTCATGGTGCGCTGGTCGGCACGGTCTGCCAGTTGAAAAGGATTTCTCCGAACATCAATTTTTCTGCTGGGACAAACCTCAGCGAGCGCGCCAGTGCCAGCGCAGTTTGATCGGCAGGATCGTAGCCGCTGGTTTCCAGCAGCACGACGGAGACGACATCGCCGTTTTTATCCACGAGTAGTTGCACCCGGCTCGGCGCAATCACGTCATTCACGGCCAGAGCCGGCGCAGAAATGGCAGATAAAATTTTCCGTCCGGCAATCTCACCCACGATTTGCCAGGCAGAGTTTTGGGGTAAAACCGCCGGGACGGATGTTTGCGGCGGGATGAGTTGCGGTTCCGGCTTGAAGTTAAGTTGAGCGGCGGCAAAAAAATTGGTCTGCATGAAGGCGGTGAAGGTTGCACCTAAACTCGCCGTGTTGATTGGCAAAAAAGACGGCGCTTCCTTCCACTGAAACGATGGTGACGCGTTGGCCGACGTTCGCAGCCAGATGGCGGCGAAGTCGTTCCTGTGTGGCAGCACAAACAAGGTTGGGTCGGTCAACGCGATGAACTCATCTGCAGGATTGGCAAGTCGGAACACAGGAACATTGTTGACTGCGCGCAGTGGGACAATTTTTTTTGTCCCCAACAGAAAAACGAATGCTAGGTGCGCGGCGAATGCAATAAGGATGACGAAGTAGATTTTTTTCCAGCTCCAGCCTGCCGCTGGCGGTGGGTTTGGCAGCGAATGCGGTTCGGCGGCCTCGACGTTCATGGATGGGCGGCGGCGTCCACGAACCGGGGCAGGGTGGCGAGCACGATGTTGGTGATGCCGATTTCCGGTGCGCGGGCGAGCAGGGCGAGATGGGTGAGTTCTTCGTAGCTCACGGACTTGTCGGCGTGTAGGACAAGCGTGAGCGGTTCGTGCGCGCCTTTGACGGCGGCGGCGAGCGAAGTTTTCAAAACCGCCTCGGTTACGATCTCGTTTTCAAAATACAAACGGTTTTGGGAATCCACCGCCAACGCGATGACCGGCCGATTCACGCCGGGCAGATCGGTGGCGGTGGGCGGCGTCAAACTCATGCGCAGTCCCGGCACCGGCAGCAGCGCGGCCAGCAGGAGAAAAATCAGGAGCGTAAAAAAAACGGCGGCGAACGGCGCGACGTCGAACTGGCTGCGCAGGATTTTGGCGGAGCGCGGAAACTTCATTTGCCGTTCTCGGTTTCGGTGACGATGTTGACAATCTCGGCGGCGGCGCGCTCCATGTCCAAGACGATTTTGTTCACGCGGCTGACGAGATAATTATATCCGGCGTGCGCGGGAATGGCCACGGCGATGCCGCCAGCGGCGCAGACCAGCGCCTTCCAGACGCCGTGCGAAAGCATTTCGATGTTGGCATACAAGCCGGCCTGCTCGATCTGGCCGAACACGTCTATGAAACCGACGATGGTTCCAAAAAGTCCCAGCAGCGGCGCAATCTGCGCGATGGTCGCCAATAAATTTAATTTCTCTTCCAGCCGCGGCACTTCGGTCAGCCCGGCTTCCTCCACGGCCTCGCGCACGCGTTCGCGGCCGTGTTCGCGCGCGAGGATGGCCGCCTTGACGAGGCGTGCGACGGGTCCCGGCGTGGCGTCACAGATGGAGATGGCCTCGACGACGTTGCCGCGCTTCATGACGGTGCGGACGCCGTTGAGAAATTCGGCGGAATTGATCTGCGAGCGGTGGCAAAACAACGCGCGTTCGACGAACACGACGGCGGCGGCGGCGGCGGCGATGAGGATCAACCAGATGACCGGCCCGCCATTGGCTAAAAGTGTCGGCAGCATCGTGTTTGTATAGGGCTTTGCGCGCCAAGTTCAAAGCGTAAAATGAATGGTGAGCGATGAGTGACCAGTGACGAGCAAGCGTATTTGGTTGTTCAAACAAATGCCACCTTGCCACTTTTCACTCGTCACTCGTCACTCGTTTTGTATTCTTCGCGCATGGAAAATTCAGACCAATTACGCGAACTCTTCCGGATGCAAAAAGCTCTCAACGAACGCATCGGCGTCAAGACCGACGGCATGAGCGAGGAGGAAAAAACGAAATGGATTCTCAATTATTGCCGCGCCATGTCGCAGGAAATGTCCGAACTCACCGACAGCGTGCCGTGGAAATGGTGGGCGAAGTATCAGAAGTTCGACGAGCAGAACGCGCGCGTCGAGGTCGTGGACTTGTTCCATTTTTTGATCTCGATGGCGCAAGTGCTCGGCATGAGCGCAGACGATGTCTTCGCCGCCTACGTCAAAAAAAACGAAGTGAACTTCAAGCGCCAAGATTCCGGCTACACCAAAAAAGACGAGAACGATTCCAAGCACATTTGAGCCAGACGGGTTGAGCAGTTCCAAAAAACGGGCGGAATTGTAATTGCCGTCGTCGCAGTTTGTGAGAAAAATTGCCGAAAGCCAATTAATCAATTATGAACAATTCAGGCGGCAACCTTTCTGACGACAAACCGATGGCCAAAGTTTTCTTGATTTTCAGCCAGATTGTAATGTTATTTTTTGGAATTCCGTTCGCCGCATTCGGAATTTTTGCTTTTTGTGACGCGTGGAAAAATGTTCATTGGGCAACGCCCAATCCCAAACACAATCCGATTGCCACGATAATCTTCGGTCTGATTTTCTGCGCGTTTGGTTTAGGAATTATGGTTTCGGTGGTAACTGCCGGAAGCAGAAAAAAGAAGGCCGAAGAAAGTTTTTCCAAACAAACCGACGGCGGCACAAAACCGTGGCTTATGCGTGCCGACTGGGCGGCGGGAAAAATAAAATCCACCGCCGGCGCGCAGGTAAAGCTTTTTGCCATCATGGCACTGGCCTTTGGCAGCTTTGGCGGACTGTTCGCTTTCACCGCGTTGCCGAAGGAACTGCACAAGGGAAATTATCCGGCGCTGCTTGGTCTGATTTTTCCCGCGATTGGCATCGGTTTTCTAATCGCCATCGTGCGCGCCGTGCGGGCGCACCGCCGCTTCGGCGACTGTTTTTTCGAACTCGCGCAGATTCCCGCGCCGCTGGGCGGTTCGCTCGACGGCATGATCCAGACCGGCGCGCGCATCCGGCTGGAGCAGGGCTTGCACTTGAAACTTTCCTGCATTCGCCGCGTCGTCACCGACTCCGGCAAAAACCAAAGCACGCAGGAAACCATTCTTTGGCAGGACGAAAAAATTCTCTCGCCCAATGCGAATCTGCCCGAACCTGAACCCGGTCACAGCGGCATTCCCGTTTTTTTCAAACTGCCCGCCGACCAGCCGGAAAGTTACGCGCGCGGACGCGAGTCCGTCTTCTGGCGACTCGAAGCCAAGGCTAAAATGTCCGGTCCAAATTTCTTTGTAATGTTTGACGTGCCAGTGTTTCAGGTCGTTGGCGACACAGTTGCGGAAACAGATAAAGCTGCCGCTAACGAATCCGATTCGACCGCCGCATTGCAAGAATCTGTCGAAGAAATCCGCCGCGATGAAAATTCCAAGATCAAAATCACCGAAGGCCCGAACGGACACGAATTTTATTTTCCGCCTGCGCGTAACCTGGGCATGACGACTTTCACGACATTTATCTTTTTAATCTTCTTAAGTATGCTTTACGTCCTGATTGTCCATATCAACCATTTCTCAAAGGATTTTGAAATCGAATTGGGACTTTTTATGGTATTTCTGGGCTTTTTTAATTTTAGCTTCTGCCTAAAATCCAGCCGCGTGACAGTTCATTCGGGCGGCGTGAGTGTGACAAAACGGTGGCTGTTTTTTCCGCGATCCCCAAGTTTTTCGGCGGACGAGATTCAGCGGTTTGAAACAAAAGTGGGCATGACCAGCGGCAATCAGGCGTATCAAGATATTAAGCTGGTCACCAAAAACTCCGATAGCAGTTACACGCTTGCCAGCGGCCTCGCCAGCAAGCCGGAAGCCGACTGGCTTGTGTGCCAAATGACCAAGGCGTTTGGACGCGAACCGTAAATTTTCGTGAGCTCAAAACTCAAAACTAAAAATTCACGTGGAAAAATTTCTACCGCGCCCATGCGCAGTGGAGGCGGATGGCGCAAAAAAATTGAGCGCGTTTTAATAACCGAAGAACAGCTCGCGCGGCGCGTCAAAATCATGGCGCGCGAAATCGAGCGCGATTTTCGCGGGCGCGAAACNNGGCGTTTCCAGCTACGGCCTCGGCACGGAATCCGGCGAACTGGTTTTCACGAAGGAGTTGCGAATTGACGTGCGTGGGCGCGACGTGCTGCTCGTGGACGACATTCTCGACACGGGCAAAACCTTGAGCCGCGTGCTGCCAAAAATCCGCGCACTCAAGCCGCGTCGAATAAAAACTTGTGTGCTGCTGAACAAGGCCGCGCGCCGCGTGAGAAAAATTCAGGCGGATTATGTCGGCTTTGAAATTCCTGACTTGTTTGTGGTCGGCTACGGACTGGATTACGCGGAGCGCTACCGCAACCTGCCGTTCGTCGCCGTGCTGCATCCGCACGTTTACAAAAAAGTTTAATCACGGATGGACACAGATAAACACGAACAAGACCGGCCTAACTTTCTTGGCAGTCCTTCGTTTAATTCGTTTGAATTTTACAACCGTGCCCATCCGTGTTTAGCTGTGGTTTCAATATGGCATTTCTTAACGACAATTATCTTAAACTCAAAGCGGGCTATTTATTTCCTGAAATCGGAAGACGGGTAAAAGCATTTTGTGACGCGAATCCTGAAGCCGCAAAAAAATTGATCCGTTGCGGCATCGGCGACGTGACCGAGCCGCTGCCGGCCGCCGTCATCGCCGCGCTGCACAAGGCGGTGGACGAAATGGCGTCGCGCGAAACGTTCAAAGGTTACGGGCCGGAGCAGGGCTACGAATGGTTGCGCCACGCCATCGCGCAAAATGATTTTCGCGACAAGGGTCTGGACATGGCCAACGACGAAATTTTTATCAGCGACGGCTCGAAGTGCGACTGTGGCGCGATCCTCGACATTCTAGGCGGCAAAAATAAAATCGCGATCAGCGATCCGGTTTATCCGGTTTATGTGGACACGAACGTCATGGTCGGCCACACAGGTGAGGCGAACGACGCGGGCGCTTACGCGAAACTCGTTTATCTGCCGTGCAAACCGGGCAACGGTTTCATTCCCGAACCGCCGAAGAAACACGTTGACGTGATTTATCTTTGTTCGCCGAACAATCCGACCGGCGCAGCCGCCACGCGCGAGCAGCTTGAGGCCTGGGTAAAATACGCGCTGGAGCACAAGTCCGTGATTTTGTTCGACGCGGCTTACGAGGCTTATATCACCGAGCCGGGCATGCCGCATTCCATTTACGAAATTTCCGGTGCGCGCGACTGTGCGATTGAATTCCGCAGTTTTTCAAAAAACGGCGGCTTCACCGGCACGCGCTGCGCGTTCACGGTCGTCCCGAAATCGCTTAATGCCTACACCAGATCAGGCGAAGCGAAGCCGTTGCACCCGCTTTGGGCGCGGCGGCAGACGACAAAATTTAACGGTGTCAGTTACATCGTCCAACGCGCGGCGGAGGCTCTGTATTCGCCCGAAGGAAAAATGCAGGTGGCCGAACTCATCAAACATTATCTCGGCAACGCGGAAGTGTTGCGCAAAGGCGCGAAGAAAGCCGGGCTGAAAGTTTTTGGCGGCGTGAATGCGCCTTACATTTGGGTGCGCACGCCCAAAGGCGCCACGAGCTGGCAGGCGTTCGATAAAATTCTGGCGGACGCGAACGTGGTCATCACGCCCGGCAGCGGTTTTGGCTCCAAGGGCGAAGGCTATTTCCGCATCAGTGCGTTCAACAGCCGCGCCAACGCCGAGGAAGTTGCACGGCGGTTGCAGGAATTGAAATGGTGAAATGGTTTAGCGCTTTCAGGTCGCGGAGCGACCTTGGAAATTAGCCAGCTATGAAGTGGCTGGTGGCGCATCCGCGATTTTTTTGTACTGTAGAAACGATGGGTTTCCGCCGTCCATTCAGGACAGATTTTGTTTTGGACGGTGAACCAGACACCTTGTGTCTGGCTAATTTCCGGTTGTCCCGTTGGGACGAACGCCGCTGCCAAATGCAGTTTGGGTTGAAGGTTTGGGGTTCGCCAGCACTTGACAAATACAATTCATCAAACGAGTATCTTTTCGACGCTACCCCGAACCTCGTCATCGGATTCCAGCCAGTGGCGGCATTGGTTGGTCTGAATACGCGCCAAAATATTGCAGATCGCTTGGACTGTTTTACGAAGATGGAACTGGCGTTCCCAAAAACAATGTTGAGGCATATAAATGGTTCAACATTGCAGCTTCTCAAAGTGGAAACGATGAAAATGAAAAGAGATTCATTCAGAGTAGCGCAGATTTGCGTGACTCAATGGTCGGGTTAGGGAAAATTTCTCCTGAAGAAATTGCCGAAGCACAGCAACTTTCCGCTGCCTTTGTTCCCAAAAAAGAAAAACCAGATTCAAATTCCACTTCATCGGAAAATCCAACGGCCAGCGGCACAGGTTTTTTCATCACGGACGATGGTTATTTGATTTCAAATTATCATGTGGTCAAGGCGGCGACGAAAGTTAGTCTGGTCACAAGCGCAGGAACGGTTGATGCCAAAGTTGTTCAAGTGGACGCAGCGAATGATCTGGCTTTGTTGAAAGCGGATGGAAAATTTTCTCCGTTGCCGATTGCCGCGAGCCGCTCGGCGCATCTGGGCGGCACGGTGGCGACGATTGGTTTTCCCGACCCGTCGTTGCAGGGATTTTCGCCCAAGCTGGCCAAGGGGGAAATCACGTCGCTGTCCGGCGCGGGGGATGACCCGCGCTATTTTCAAATCAGCGTGCCGGTGCAGCCGGGCAATTCGGGCGGCGCATTGGTGGATGAACATGGCAACGTGATTGGAATCGTATCGGCCAAGCTGGATGCGGCGGTGGCACTGGCGGCGAGCGGGGCTTTGCCGGAGAATGTGAATTACGCGGTGAAGAGCAGTTTGCTCTTGAGCTTTCTGGAGTCGGTGCCGGAGGTGGACAGCAAATTGAAGGAGCCTAAGTCTTTGCAGACGGCCACCCCGCCGTTTGAGGATGTGGTGCAGTCGGCACAGGATGCGGCCGTCCTCGTCCTCGTATATTGATCGGTAGGGCGGGCGTTGCTGCGCGGCCCTACCAACCTGAATTAACCGTTTGCAATCATGTGAAAACCGGCTATTCTCTGCGCTCGTTTTTAACCGAAACCAACCAAAATATTTTATGTCACAGCATCGCAGTCTCCGCGCGGCGTCCACCTTGGGCGGCAAGCGCAATGTCCTCAAGCGTTTTGAACGCACGGCGCTCCTCGAAAAGCGCGGCCAGCGTAAAACCGGCGACAAGATCACCGGCCTGCGCAAAACAAAACCGGAAGCGTAACCCGTTGAATCGTTGAATGGTTAAATTGTAAAGCCGATTCAACGATTCAACGGTTCGCGGTTCGGCCATTTAACGACTTGAGCGTTCGTCTTCAAAAATTTCTCGCCGATGCCGGAGTGGCTTCGCGCCGGGCGGGCGAGCAGTTGATTTTGGAAGGACGCGTGGCGGTCAACGGCCAGGTGGTCAGGCTGCTCGGTTCCAAGGTTGACCCCGACCACGACCAGGTGGCGGTGGACGGAAAAGTTGTCCGCCCAAAAAAACTGATCTACGCCGCGCTGAACAAGCCGCCGGGCTGCGTGTGTTCGCGCAAGGATGAGTTGAACCGGCCGACGATTTATCAACTGCTGCCGCGCGAGTGGGAAACCGTCCAATCGGTCGGCCGGCTGGATTACAACAGTGAAGGATTGATTTTTCTGACGAATGATGGACAATTCGCGCTGCGCCTGACCCATCCGCGCTACGGCGTCCGCAAAAAGTATCTGGCGAGCGTCGAGGGCGAAGTGACGCCGGCGACGCTGGAGTTGTTCAAGCGCGGTATTTTTCACGAGGGTGAAAAATTGAAGGCGCTGTCGGCGCGGATCGTTTCCGGCACACGCGCGAAATGCGTGGTGGAACTGGAACTGGGCGAAGGCAAAAACCGCGAGGTGCGGCGGCTCTTCGAGTCGCAGGCGATCACGGTGAAAAAATTGCAGCGGACGCAGATCGGAAAAATCCGGCTCGGCGAATTGAAGCCGGGGAAATGGCGGACGCTGAGCGCGGTGGAAATTAAAACTTTGACTACTGATTTATGAAAACGAACTGCTGGCTGGTTTTGGGGATGATGATCGCCACGTCTGTCGTGGCGCAGGTGAACACGAATACGCTGCCGGAAATTCCGGCGCCAGCCACCGTCACGACGGTGGCTGCGCCGACGACCGTGGAAAGCACCAATGACGTTGCGCCCGTAAAAAAGAAGGCCGCCGTCGCGCACAAAAGGAAAAAGGCGGTCAGAAAGATTTCCGAGCCGACCGTCGCGCTCGTCGCTGGACCGGCCACAGTGCTTTCCGAGAATCTCAATGTGCGCGGCCAGGCCGGCCTGAAGGGCGAAGTCATTTATCACTTGAAAAAAGGCGATAGCGTCTCCGTCATTTCCCAGATCAACTTGGACAAACATGCCGCCGATGAGCCGGCGCAATGGGCAAAGATTGCGCTGCCATCCGGCACCGAAGTCTGGGTCAATTCAAAATTTATCGACGCGACGAACAAGACGGTTTCTGTCAAAAGACTCAATCTACGTGCCGGGCCGGGTGAAAATTACAGTGTGCTGGGCATTCTGGAAAAAGGAACGGCGGTCAATGCGCTGAATGCCAAGGGTGACTGGACGCAAATCGAGACGCCCACCAATGCGTTCGCGTTCGTGGCAGCCATGTATTTGAATCAGGAGCCGGCTCCAACGGTGGAACCGACCAATACCGCTCCGGCACCTGTTGAAACGCCCGTGGCCGTCGTCCCGCCGCCGACCACCAACACTGTGGCGGAAGCGCAGCCTATCGTGACTGAACCGTCCGCGCCGGTTGCGGATACCAATGAACCTGCCGCTGCCGACACGAATGCTCCGACCGTAGCCATTGATACCAATGCTCCGGCACCCATTACGGCGGTTGACACGAATCCGCCGCCGCCCCGCGTGGTCACACATGAAGGTTATGTGCGTCGGTCGGTGAGCATTGTCGCTCCGACTTATTATGAGCTTTATGACTGGGACAGCGGCAAGGCGATCAATTATCTTTATTCAACGAGCACCAATTTGGATCTCTCCCGCTATGATGATTTTCAAATCATCGTGACCGGCGAGGAAGGTATGTCCGAGCGTTGGAACGCGACGCCGGTGCTGACAATCCAGAAAATCTACGTCGTCTCCACCAACCTGCCGGAGAACCTGAACCGCGTTGCCAGCCCGCGCGCCAGTTCCAATGCCAGCAGTCAACGTCGTTGACGGCCGCGCCATTGCGGCGCAAATCCAGCGCGAACTTTCTGCCCGTGTTGCGGAATTGAAAAAACGCGGCGTGGTTCCCGGCCTTGCGTTTGTGCGCGTGGGCGAAGATCCGGCGTCGAAAGTTTATGTCAGACGCAAGGAAAAAGCCTGTGCCGAACTCGGCATCGTTTCCGAAACGCACGTTCTACCGGAAAAAACTTCAGAAGCGGAACTGCTCGCGCTGATCGGCAAACTAAATTCCGCCTCACACCTGCACGGCATTCTGGTGCAAGCGCCCTTGCCAAAACAAATCCGCGAATCGGTGGTCTTCGCGACCGTGCTGCCGACCAAGGACGTGGACGGTTTTCATCCGGTGAACGTCGGCAAGCTCATGCTCGGCGACGAAACTGGTTTTAAACCTTGTACGCCGGCAGGCGTAATGGAATTGCTCGCGCGTTCCGGCGTGAAAACGGATGGTGCGGAAGTAGTCGTGCTTGGACGCGGCAACATCGTTGGCAAACCGATGGCCGCGATGCTTTGTCAAAAAGGTGGAAATGCCAACGCCACCGTGACAATTTGTCATTCGGCAACGCGCGACATAAAGGAACATTGTCGCCGCGCAGACATCATTATTGCCGCAATAGGCGTGGCGGAATTTGTGAAAGCCGACATGGTCAAACCGGGTGCTGTCATCATGGACGTGGGCGTGAATCGTATTTCAGACACAACTTCCAAGACCGGCACCAAACTTGTCGGCGACGTGGATTTTGCGAACGTGCAGCTCATCGCCGGTAAAATCACGCCCAATCCCGGCGGCGTCGGCCCGATGACGATTGCGATGCTGTTGCAAAACACCGTTCGTGCTGCGGAATTGTCGGCGAGCTGAATAAATCCTTCAGAAAAATTTCAGTCCGGTCGCCGGTTCGCTTATTCTTTAACTTTCATGGCCGAGCCATTGCCCATTTACGAAATCGAACGCGACATCATTGCACGCCTGCAACGCGACAAGCGGCTCATCTTGTCCGCGCCCACCGGCTCCGGCAAAAGCACGCAGGTGCCGCAGATATTGCTCAAGCACGGCTTGCTTGGCAGCGGCCAAGTGGTTGTCTTGCAACCGCGCCGACTCGCCGCGCGCCTGCTCGCCGCGCGCGTGGCGCAGGAATTGGGCGTAAAACTTGGTGAGGAGGTCGGTTATCAAATCCGCTTTGAGAACTGCACCTCGGCCAAGACGAAAATTCGCTTTGTGACCGAGGGTGTGTTGCTGCGGCAGATGATCAATGATCCGAAATTGTCCGGCGTGTCGGCGATTTTGTTTGATGAATTTCACGAGCGACATCTTTACGGTGACATCACGCTCGCGCGAACGCTCGACCAGCAGGAAAAATTTCGGCCCGACCTCATGCTCGCGGTGATGTCCGCCACGTTGAACGCGGGCGAGTTGAAAAAGTATCTTTCGCCCTGCGCGGTCCTCGCTTCCGTAGGTCGTATGTTTCCGGTGGAGCACGAATATGCCGAGCTGCCCGCTTACAGCGATAAACGCCCCGTTTGGGAACAGGCGGCAGACGCGTTCAGCCGGTATGTGCACTGCGGCGGCGAGGGCGACGTGCTCGTCTTTATGCCCGGTGGTTTTGAAATCTCGCAGACCATCGAGGCCATCCGCCACACGAGCGAGGCGAAGGGATTTATTTTGTTGGCGCTGCACGGAGAATTGCCGCCGCGCGACCAGGACGCCGCCGTCGCGCGCTATGACAAGCGCAAAGTAGTAGTCGCCACAAATGTCGCAGAAACATCACTTACAATTGACGGCGTGCGGCTGGTGATTGATTCCGGTCTCGCCCGCGTGGCGCGCTACGACGCGAATCGCGGCATCAACACGCTGCTCATTGACAAAATTTCGCAATCATCCGCTGACCAGCGCGCGGGCCGCGCGGGCCGCACCGCGCCGGGCTTGTGTATGCGGTTGTGGTCGCGCGAGGAACACGCGCATCGCGCAGCACAGGAATTGCCGGAAATCAAGCGGCTCGATTTGTCGGAGGTCGTGCTGACGCTGAAAGCGTCGGGCGTGGAGGAACTGCGCAAGTTTCGCTGGCTGGAAAAACCGGATGAGATTTCATTGGCGCACGCGGAAGAACTGTTGACGGATTTGGGAGCGATTCACGAAAACAAAATCACGGCGGTCGGGCGCAAAATGCTGGCGTTTCCATTACATCCGCGTTACGCGAGAATGCTCCTCGCGGCGCAGGAATATGGTTGCGTGCATCAAGCATGTCTCGTCGCGGCGTTGACGCAGGGGAGGGACTTGTTGTTGCGCAACTGCGGCAAGGAAGTGGATTCTGCGCGTGAAGATTTGCTTGGCGAAAAAGCGTCGTCGGATTTTTGGATTCTGATGCGCGCATGGAGTTTTGCGTTCAACAATCAATTCCGCGTGGACGCGTGCCGCAAGCTGGGCATTCACGCCGTCACCGCGAAACAAGTCGGGCCGCTGTTCGACCAATTTCTACGCATCGCCAAGGATGAAGGCCTCGATATGCGGCCAAATGAAGTTAAAGACGAAAATCTACAGAAGTGTATTCTGATCGGCTTCAGCGACCGAGTAGCGCGGCGGATGGATCAGGGAACTTTGCGCTGTGAACTGGTTCATGGACGGCGCGGCGTGCTGGCGCGTGAGAGCGTCGTGCAACATAGTCCGCTCTTCGTGGCGGCGGAGATTCGCGAGATCGAGGGACGCGACCGCGAAGTGAACACGATTCTCTCGCTCGGCACGGCCGTGGAGGTCGAGTGGCTGCGCGCATTATTTCCAGACGACATCAAGAGCGATGTGCATGTCCAATTTGATGCGCAGCAGAAACGCGTATTGGCCGCCGAACTGTTAAAGTTTCGTGATTTGGCATTGTCGGCGAAACGCATTGACCCTCCACCCGCCGACGCGGCGGCGCGCCTGCTCGCGGATGAAATTTTAGCGGGAAGATTGCTGTTGCCGAACTGGGATCATCATGTCGAGCAATGGCTCGCGCGGCTGAATTTGTTGTGCCAGGAGTGCGCGGATCTGCAATTGCCAGCGATCAGGGACGACGATAGAAAATCCATTATCGAGCAGTTATGTCACGGCGCGGTGAATTACAAAGACATCAAGGAACGCGAAGTCAAACCCATCGTGATGTCCTGGCTGTCGCAGGCGCAGCGGGAACTTTTGGACAAGCACGCGCCCGAAAGATTGACATTGCCGAATGGGCGCACGCCGAAGGTGAATTACGAAAACGGCAAGTCGCCGTTCATCTCGCTCCGCATCCAAGAACTTTACGACGTGAACCAGACGCCCAAAGTCGCGATGGCGCGCGTGCCGGTGACGGTGCATATTTTGACGCCGGGCATGAAACCGATTCAAGTGACGCAGGACTTGGCGAGCTTTTGGCGCGAACACTATCCAAAAATAAAATCAGAACTGGCGCGAAAGTATCCGAAACATTTCTGGCGATGAATGGCGTTGAACAACTTTGTCCAAACTGCGGTTTGTGTTGCGACAGCACACTGTTTGCGGATGTGGAATTGCGCGCCGGCGACAACGTGCAGCGATTAAAAAAATTAGGTTTGACGCTGGCGAAAAAAGAGCAGGGGAAGCTGGCGTTCGCGCAGCCGTGCGCGTGCTTCGATGGAAAACTTTGCGGCATTTACCACGACCGTCCGAAGCGTTGCCGCTTGTTTGAATGCGGGCTGCTGAAAAAAGTCCAAGCGGAAGAAATCACGGCGGATGCAGCGTTGAAAAAAATTAAGACCGCCAAAATTCAGGCGGAAAAAGTCCGTGCCCTGCTGCGTACAACCGGTCATCGCGACGAGCAAATGGCCTTGACACATCGTTACACTGCCGTGATGAGCGCGCCGATTGATTTGAAGGCTTCGGAAAATGATTCAGAATTGCGCGGCGAGTTGATGCTGGCGGTATCTGACCTGATGCAGACGCTGCAACGTGATTTTCTCCGGTGACTTCAAGGCTTCACCATGCCGATATCGGCGGAGATTTTTTCGGCGGCAGCGGCATCCACCCATTTCACGAGCGTGATGAAATTTAGCAGCGCCGGGCTGTCAGCCTTGACCTTGAAAAGATTTTTTAAAGCGGCAATGACTTTTGCGTAGGTGACGGCGTATTTTTCATGGGTGAGGCGGGTGACAAAAGATTCTAAAATGGCGCGTGCGACCGGGTCGGTCTGGCCGTCGGGCAAATACGGCAGCAGACAAAACACGCGGACGAAAACCATCGCGTCGGCTTCGGTGAGAATCAGCCAGCTTTGCTTGATTTCGTCCGCATCGTATCGGAAATGCAGCCGCTTGCGCAGCGCGGCGACAATGTCATTGGGCGTGGCGCGCGAACCGATGAGATCTTTGATTTGATCCCACGCAAGCTGACGTTCGCGTTCCGGCGAGAGGGAAGATTGCTCGTTCAACCGGTCGAGCATTTCCTTGAGGCCGAGTTCTTGCGCGACCGCCTTGCCAAGTTTGGCCGCGTCTTCCTTGCGCAACCGGTCGGTCGCGGTGATGGCGCGGATGCAGGCCTGTTGCATATGCGGATTGAATAGCCGCAGCACGGTGGCGAGCGCGGCGGGTGCGGGTGCATTGCCCTGTGGAATCAAATGCTTGATGCACTCCTGCGTCAGCGAATCCATGTCGGAAAGTTTTTCCACACGGAAAGCCAACGTGTAGCGCAACGTGCGGGCGAGGCCGCCGGCCTTGCCGATGTTGTTGACCACGGCCTTGCGATGGTCGGTGATGATGATCAGCGCGAGCAACGCCTCGACCGCTTCAAGCAGTTTTTCGTCGAGCGTGTCGCGTTCGCCGGTGATGGCGAGTTGCTCGATTAATGGCGGCAGACGCTGGGCAAAAACCACATCCGGTGATTCCGTGCTCTGGTGGTCGTAGTAGTGCAACAGTTCTAAAAAAAACGATAGGCGCAGGAACGCAGTTTTTTGCGTGCGAGCCGGCTCGGTATTTTCACGGCTCTGGCGGATCTTTTGATGCAACGCCTCCAGTTCCGTCCGGCGGTCGGCGGCGGCACCGGGATTTTGCTGGAGCAATTCGGCAAACTCCGGCTTGAACGCGAGCATGATTTCCTCCGGCTTGGGGCGCGGATTGAATTTCACATCCGTCGTCACATCCTTGAAAAAAAACAGCGCCTCCGCGCCAAAATCTTTGATGATGCGTTCGCGTGGCAACTGGCCTTTCACAAAGCCGCGATTGGCGCGCGCCACGGCGGGCGAGAAAAAATTTTCCGGGTTGGCGAGCAAGGCTTGCAACATATCCGGCTCGAACGCCGTGTCCAGTTTCAGCAATTTTTCCACCTCCGTCTTGGCGGCCTCGGCAAGATCACGCTTGGTTTTATCAAGCGTTTTGAGAATGGCGGGCTGCAAAAGGTTGTCGTCCAGCTTGCCTTTCACGAGGCTGGCACTGACTTCGGCGACGTGTTGGTTATGCGCCACCAGTCGCGCGATGATAACGCCCACATCGTTCAGCGGCAGTTTGCTGACCAGCGTGGTGAGGAGGGTGACAAGTTCGCTGTGGGATTTCTGCCGTTGCTCAATGACGCGCTCTAGCAATGTGCGTAGCCCCTTGTTTTCGTGTTCGAGCGCGGCTTGCTTGGTCTCGGCCTGCGCCACGCGCAACGTGAGGTCATTCCATTCCTTCTGGATTTTCTCCAAAGAAACCAAGGCGATTGTATTGTCTTGCGCTTCGGACATAGAAACATATTCACCCATCGGCGGAAGGGTTTCCATCCCTTTTTGCGCTATGAAATGCAAAAATCGCGCTTGTCTGCAACCTGAATTGGCGGGCCGATGAAAATTATTTCACCAGCGTGCGAACAAATTCGTCCATGCGCTCCAAGCCTTTTTCAATGTTCGCCAAGCTTGTCGCGTAGCTCAAACGGATGTAATCGTCCGCGCCGAACGCGATGCCGGGCACGGCGGCGACTTTTTCCTGCTCCAATAATTTCGCGCAAAACTCGGCGGACTTGAGTCCCGTTTTGGAAATGTTGGGGAACAAATAAAACGCTCCCTTGGCATTGACGCAGGTGATGCCGGGTATGGAATTTAATTTCGCGTGCGCGTAGCGGCGGCGCTTGTCGTATTCAGCGAGCCAGATCGGCAAATGCTCTTGCGAACCGTTCAATGCCGCTACGCCGCCTTTTTGCGCGAATGAAGTCGGGTTGCTCGTGCTGTGACTTTGCACGGCGTCAATCGCCTTGGCGATCGGCTCCGGCGCGGCGAGAAAACCCAAGCGCCAGCCGGTCATGGAATACGCCTTCGCCAGACCGTGAACGATGATTGTGTGGTCGTAATGCGCCGGCGAAAAACTCGCGACGCTTTTTACTTTCGCGCCGTCGTAAAGCAGATGCTCGTAAATTTCGTCGCTCATGATGAGCACGTTTTTCTCCACGCAGATGTCGCCGAGCGCTTTCACTTCTTCGGGCGAATAAACGCTGCCGGTCGGATTGCTCGGCGAATTCAAAATGAACAACCGCGTATTGGGCGTGATGGCGGCGCGCAGTTGTGCGGGCGTGACTTTGAATTCCGTTTTGTCCGTCGTTTCTAAAATTACCGGCGTCGCGCCCGCGAGTTTGACCATTTCGGGATAGCTCAGCCAATACGGCGCGGGGATAATGACCTCGTCGCCTTCCTCGCACGTCGCCAGAATGACATTATAGCAGGAATGTTTGCCGCCGTTCGAGACGATGATTTGCGACGGTTTGTAAGTCAGTCCATTCTCGCGCAAAAATTTCGCGGCGATGGCTTCGCGCAATTCGGGAATGCCGCTGCTCGGCGTGTATTTGGTGAAGCCGGCGGCGAGCGCCTTGGCGGCCGCGTCTTTGATGTGCTGCGGCGTGTCAAAGTCTGGTTCGCCCGCGCCGAAGCCGACGACATCTTCGCCGGCAGCTTTCATCGCCTTGGCCTTGGAATCAATGGCCAAAGTCAGTGACGGTGCGAGCGACGCGGCGCGACGGGAGATTTTGTAATTCATAAAATTTGAGCGCGTAAAGAATAAATTGAATCAGCGGCAGTGCAAGAAGGGAAAATTTATTTAACAGTGCATTTGGCGAATGATGCGCGATTTTTAGTGAACGCTTTTTGGCAAAGGCGGTCAAAGTGCTTAAATAGCTGCCATCCAAATTCCATGAAACCCAAATTCATCCTCGGCCTTGCGCTCGTATTGAGCGGCGGTTGGTTTGGCTGTTCCACTGCGGAGCATCACTCCCAATGGGTCAAAGTGGATGAAATCAAAATCACCTTTGCGAGTCCGCCGATGGCTCCCCGCCGGGATATTCCTCCACCGGAAGCATTTTACCCGGCGGGTGAAGCCGGTCGCGAATATGGTTCGTTCACCAATATCGTGGCCGGCCGCATTGCCCGAATTAAGGTGACGTGGGTGGATCCGAACTACTTCAGATCCAAAAATCAAACCCGGGAATTCTTACGCGGGTTGCTGGCCAACCCAAAGACGCATACCTGGAAGTATCACGTCTGGTCGTTTGGCGATGGCGTCCCATTGCTCGTTGCCGACATAAAAGATGCCGCCGGGAAAACCGGTAAATGGATCATTTGGAGCTACCCCCCTTATTATTGGGCTTACCAGGACGGCGCCGGTCAATGGTGGTGGGGCGATACCGAACCATGAAAGTCATACTCATCCTCAGCCTAGCACTCGTATTCAGCGGTGGTTTGCCGGTTGGTTCCGGCATTGCCCAACCATCCAGTTTGGCCGACGGATACGACTGGGGCAACACCGCCGGTGGTTTTCAGATGTCGGTTTCGCTGGATCAGACCAATGGCATCATCCATTGCCGGATTCGCAATGCGACCACGAATGAAATGGATTATCCCAGTTTTGACATCGGGTATTTTGAGGACATCCGGCTTGAATTCCAAGGAGCCACCAACTGGATCACCATACCGACCGAGGTGTTTCCCCGCGCGGCGGGGTATTCCAGTGCCTGTCCCTATTGGGTCAAACGGATCGAAGCACGACAAATCATCACCGACACTTACACCCGGAGCGAATACCGCCAACCCTGGCCGGTTCAAAGCCTTGAAGAATATTTAAAATGGACACATGGAAACACGAATGAAGCCTTGCTCACCGAACAGATCAACCATCGCTATGCGGATCGGGAAGCGTTGCTAACCCGGTTATGCCGCGATGACACCTTTGCGCTCGACCTGTTCAGGGGAAGGACTTGGCCGGTTTTGCCGGATGAGAATCTAGTGACCGTCAGGGTTAGTCAGACACTGCGCACGAAACCGGAAAGCGAGGTCACGCTTTATTCACGGGTATTTGCCGTGGAGAAATCATTTCTTCAAGCCTGTCTCAAGCAGAACCTCGATCGGCAAGAGAAATAATCCAGCCATTTGACTTCTCGCAAATCGTCAATGCCTCCAAGAACGATGGTTCGACATCGGCGATTCTGGATTGAACTCGCATTGCCGCGCGAGGTTTACTTGATAATCATTTTTTCCGGTAGCGGCTGTCCTTTGGGAACCAAGGTCACGATCTCGCCCGGCGCCGTGGGAATTACCAAAAGTTGGCCGGAAATCGTTTCCGCCTCTTTGCCATCGCGGTAGAGCGTCACCGGCGTTTCGTCCCAAGGATTGTGCACGCGACAGGGAACGCCTTTTTTGGAATAGATTTCCACAAACTCAATCTGGCCGTTCTGTTGGGAGGCGCTGATGATAAATGCGTCGCGCGCCGCCAGCGTGAATTGGGCATCCCATTCCTTCGGCCAAGCCGGGAACAGGTAGTTGACTGGTTCCTTGTCCGGCGAGGGCGGTGCGCTTTGCAGCAACGCCAGATGGAGGGTCTGCGACAACATGCCGAGCCGTTCACATTCAATCGCCCCCGGGCCTTCGTCCAAGGCCAAGCGGTTGCGCATCACTCCCACGTCCCATTCGCCTTTGGTGCCGTAATCCAGTTGCTTGACCGATTTGTAAGGTTCCGCCAAAGCCGCCAGCATGGGCTTCGCTTTATCCGTCCAGCCGAGGTTGCAGACGGCGACGGGAAGGCGCGACAGAGTGCTGCCGTTGGTCATTTCTGATATGGCGTTGGTGTATTTCAGGTTGAAGGCGTGGATGATGTTAGCGCGCAAGGCCAGATTTTCGGTGCCGATGTTGCACTGGTCGTAATACTCGGCTGGTTCCAACGCGGGTGGAATTGGCGTCAAATTATCTAACACATTTTTCCAACGCGGACGCAATTTGGCGTCTACCCCCAGAATCTCGGAAGCCCGGATGGCCAGTGGAAAAATCTCGTGCATGGCCGTGAGTTCCTCCGGCGTGTCCGAAGTGCCCCAATCGCGTTCATGATTGTTCACATAGCGGATATGATATTTGCCGTCGCGGGCCAGGTAGAGATTGGGGAAATTGCGGTAAAACTCGGCCGCGCCTTTGATCACGGGATAGCCGTTGGTTCGCAGCCAGTCTTCGTCCAGCGAATAGGCGTAGTGGAGCCAATAAACATAGGCGATTTTGGCCGTGGCGGACATGATGTGCGATGTCCAGGAAAAGGGGCCTTGATCGCCGTTTTGGTTGACCTCGCGGGCACTGGGCAATAGCCACCAATTCCAGCGGCTGTCCATGCCGCTCTTGCCCCTGGCAAAATCCATGAACTCGGCGGAACGATTCTTCCACGGTTTTTGGGCCAGATACAACAGGCGCATTTCCTTGGCCACGCCGTCCGGCAAATTTTCCAGTCCGTCAAAATAGGAAGTTTCGGGAATCCAAATTCCCTGGCTGCCCCATTGCTGGCGGGCGGCGCGGGCAAACGACGCCATGTTCCGGTCATAAGTCAGAAATAATGGATCCAGCAATTCGGGACGGTTGGCTGGCTCCAGCAGGCCGTAATACGTCTCCTGGTTGTGCCACCAATACTCCGAGCCCCACTCGCGCAGGTCGCCGTTTGCGCCCCACAGCATCCCGGCAAAACGTGGCATATACGTTCCGCGCGAACACGAGGCCATGATGTAAAGAAAGTAGGTATAGTTCTCCTCTACTTTGTCGGCCACGCCATCGGTGCTGTGCAGATGCACGAAGGACTGCGGCCAGTATTGGCTCCACCAAGCGCGGTTGTCGGCCAGCAACTCGTCAAAATGTTTGGCTTGGGCGGCCACCAACTGTTTCAATGCCAGTCCCGCCACGTCTTCTCCGGGATTGTAGCTGGCGGCGCTCGCAATCAGCGCGGTGAACTTGCCTTGTCCCGGTGCGACGGACAATCGCACCGTGCTTTCGTTGTAGTAGCTGGGCTTGCTCTCCCGCCCGACGACCCCGATCGCCACGGCCGAGGCACTGTAAAATTTTCCCTCCCGGAACTCCTGCACCAAAATAATCCGGCCATCGCGGATTTCCAGCCGCGACTGCGCGGAGTGCGCGCCGTTTTGCACCTGCGTGGCGTGATGGCTGAACAAGACGTAATTTTCTTGCACGATATAATCCACGGCATAGCGCAGCATCCGCAGGTCAAGGTTGATGGCGGATGGATGGTCGCGTTGATCGTCCAACTCAACGGCAATCACGTCCCCGTCATTCCACGCCAGTGTTCGGGCGGTGACGTCATTGCCCACCACTGTGGTCAGGCCGTCATACACCGACAGATGTTGTCGGAAGGCGCTGCCAGTGAAAATTTCATCCCCATAACCTTCAAGGCCAATGTCCACATAGCCACAGCCGCTCGAATATGCGTTGTTGCCCATGGGAAAACTACGACTGTTGTTGCCCACGCAAAATAGATCCACCCGATTGATCTGAAAATGCAAAGCCTGCGGCGTGGTCCAGACCAGGCTGCCCATGCGTCCGTTGCCGATAGGCATGCCTTCTACGCTTTGCTTGACGGGAGTGTCGTAATTCAAATCCGCCCGCGAAACCAGCGACTCGTAGTGCACCTGCAGCAATTGGCTGGCATCCGGCTGCGCGGTGGCGATTTCAAGACCGAGCAGAGTCAAGCACAGCAATAAGGTTATTTTCATAGAAGGGCTACAAACATCAATGTTGGCAAAAATGGGTACACAAACCAAGTTCTACCCCCCAGAACTGCGGAGCGCAAGTCCAAGAAAAAGTTTTTAACGCAACTATTTTTGAACAAGTGTGACGACTGCGGCTGGCGCATTTATCCAATGAGAATCCAAAGATATGCCATCGTGCGCACAAAAAAGAGCCTGACTTAAAAACAATAAAAAAGTCAGGCTCTTCAACCAAAACCCAATCAGCGGACATACTTTAAGACCCGGCGGACAGCGATGCGTTCAAAAGATTTTCGGCAATCTTGAAAATTGGGATTTATTTGCCCTCGGAAGTCTTCGCGGCTTCGATGAGTTCCCAGAATTTTGGATTTTCTTGCAACGCCTCGTCTTCGCCAACCTTGATGCCGGAACGGAAGAAAAAATCCTTGAGCGTATGCCGGCTCATCACGCGGTGAACGAGCACGCCAAGTTGGTGACGCTCAAAATAAACGCGGTAATCGCCGAGGCGAAACCGGTGCAGCGTGTGGCCGTCACTTTCCAACTTGCCGAAATCTTCGAGTTCGCTGCCGACAACTTGCTGCGGCAGGCCGCGAAAATCGCCGAGGATTTGCAGTTGCAATTCCTTCGGCATCCGCGCGAGTTCAGACGCGGCGGTCGGCGTGAAGATGATTTGAAACGCGCTCATTAAAATTGTGTGCGAATTATACGTCTGGTGAGTGGCCGAGTTCAACCTTTCATTACGCTGGTAGGGCTGACTTGCTGGTCAGCCAAAAAAGGCAGCGCAGCAACGCCACCCTTTCAAGCTTTAGCCGAGCAAACCTTTTTTCAGAAAGTAGCCATACGCGACGACCAGCGAGAAGCCAACAAAGCGCGGCAATCGCCCGAACACCGCCACGAAAAACATATGCACCAGCGTTGCGCCAAGCAGCAAAAACATTCCTGTCTGAAAAAACGCCGGCATCGCCATCGTGTGATACAATGCGTAAACGCCGAGGCACAGCGGGATGGAAATGTGCGCGTCGCCGACCTGCGAGGCATAGACGACCTCCGGCTGTTTGCGCCAGCCGTAATAAAATGCCAGCAGTGCGTTCGGCAGCACATCGAGCCAGCCGCTCAGCCAGCCGACATATTTTGCGCTGATGAAGCCGGTGTGGATGTGCGAAACCCAGTTCACCAGCCAGTCGGTGCTGACGTAAATCCCATACGCGCCAATCCCCAGCAGCGCGAGATTGACCAGCAACATGAAGCTGAAGGTCGATTTGCCCTGACGCACGTTCGCCTTGAGCACTTCAAAAATATGAAACACCTGCCAGAATAAAAATAATCCCACCAGAACTAATCCATCGTTGAAATTCAAACTGCCCTTGCGACCCATCGCCCAGACCGCGCCGGTGAAAAACAAAACCGCCGTCAGCGTGAGCAGCAGCGAGAGCCGGTTCAATTCGTGTTCCTTGCCGCCTTTGCTGCCAGCCTTGGCTTCAACCTTGGCAGAAAGTTTCACTTCAGATTTTTTCTTTTTACTCGCGCCGGATTTTGCTTTCGGCAGGACGTTGATGCCCCAAATGATTGCCGGCAAGCCGAGCACGAGCGTCATGTTCGTGACGTTGTTGACGAGCGAATTCGTCATCACGTCCGCACCACTGCCGCCGGTTTGGCCGAGGATGAACGCGAAAATTAAATTTCCCATGCCGGAGCAATACGGCATCACGAGCGTGCCGAGCACCGTGCCTTCGAAGCCGCCCGCGCTCATCGCTTCCAGCCGCCAGATCATCAGAAACGAGGCCACAAGAAAAAGTGCCAGAAAAAGCCATGGCGTCCACGCACCCTGACTTTCCATCCAATGAAGCAACGGATTTAACACGCGGCGGATTTTACAAAAAAAATTTCTAGGTGCGACACAAACCTGTCGCCGTCAGGCAAAATAAAAACGGCGCGGATTTGATTCCGCGCCGCTTGTCCTTACAAATTTATCAACCGGCGACAATGCCGATTTCCACCGGCTCCACGTTGACGCCTTGCTTCTCCAGCCATTTGATTGCCTTGGCGACTTCGCCGTGTGCGCCGTCGAGTTCTAAACAGACGATTCCAATCTCGTCCGTCACCGTGGCTTGGCGAATGTTCGTCACAACTTTGAACTTGTGGCCGACTTCGTAGATGAACGGCTTCTTGATGAGCTTGGGCGGATACATCAGCCACAAACGTTGCTGCGTCGGCGAAGAAGGTTTCGTCGCCGTAATTTTTTTCTTGGGCGTGGCCATAAGATTCAAATTAAAAATTAAAAATTAAAAATGTAAAATTGAATTCAACGGCTGGATATTTCCTGCCGACAATTTTTAATTTTGCATTTTTCATTTTGAATTGGTTCTAGCCGCCGGCGATGGCGGGGATGATGCTGATCTCGTCGCCGTCTTTGAGCGGCGTCGCGCGGTTTTTGAGGAAGCGGATGTCCTCCTCGTTGACATAGACGTTGACGAAGCGGCGCACCTCGCCTTGTTCATCCACGAGGCGTTCCTGGATGCCGGGGAAGCGCGTCTGCAATTCGACGAGCGCCTCGCCGATGGTGGCGGCGTTGATTTCGACCAGCTCCTCGTTGTTGGTCAACTTGCGGAGCGGCGTGGGGATGCGGACTTTTTTTGGCATAAATTAAAAATAATTTTACGATTCGTGTCTTTGAATTCTAATCAATTCAAAAAATTCATTTTCCATTTTTTGAAGAGCTTCTGAATTTCCGTGTTTGAAATCTCGGAATGGCTGCCAAAATCTAAAAGTTCGCGTGCGATGAAATGGACGAAACACAATGCCAAGCGGATTGAATTGGCGATAACCGCCGAAATGATAAAAAGCCATCCTAGCAATTGAAAAACGCCATTGTTTGCGTTGCGACCAGTTAAGAATAACCGCGCGCTTGCCGAGTTTGGAAATAATATGTTGCTCGACGTAATCATGCCAAATCGGACTATCCGAATAGACGAATAAAATGTCACACCCGCGAGAATACCACAGCGACCAAATAAGAATGTGCAGACAAATTGTGCTGACGACATAAAGTGCCAGCACAATTATCAACAAAGTTGGAATTGCGACCAAAAGAATTGGTGCAAAAACAATGCACAGCAAAATTGCCCACCACGGCATTTTACGTTTTGGCTTTTGAGTATTCATTTACGCATTCACTTTTTCTTCATGCGCCAGCAGCGCCTCGAATTCGCGCAGGCTCGGCTTGATTTCGCGCGGTTTGCCGACATGACCTTGCACGGCGTCGAGCGTCTTCAATCCGTTGCCAGTGACGCAGATGACGGCGGAAGAATCGCGCGGGATTTTCCCGGACGCAATGAGTTTCTTCGCCACGCCCACGGTCACGCCGCCGGCGGTCTCGGCAAAAATGCCTTCCGTCTCGGCGAGCAGCTTGATCGCGTCGCGGATTTCGTCGTCGGTCACGTCGTCAGCCGCGGCGTTGGTTTCGCGCATCACTTTGAGCGCGTAAAAACCGTCCGCCGGCGTGCCGATGGCGAGCGATTTCGCAATCGTGTCGGGCTTCACCGGCTTGAAGAAATCGAGTCCGGCCTTTTGCGCGACGGAAATCGGCGAACAGCCCGTGGCCTGCGCGCCGTGGATGTGCGTCTCGGAATTCGCGACGAGCCCGAGCTTTACAAATTCCTGGTAGCCTTTGTGGATTTTCGTCAGCAACGAGCCGGACGCCATCGGCACGATCGTGTGCTGCGGCAGCCGCCAGCCGAGTTGCTCGGCGATTTCATACGCCATGCTCTTCGAGCCTTCAGCGTAATACGGCCTCATGTTCACGTTCACAAATGCCCAGCCGAATTTGCCGGCGATCTCGGCGCAGAGGCGGTTCACCTCGTCGTAATGGCCTTTGATGCAGATGACGTTTGCGCCGTAGATGAGCGAGTTCAAAATTTTCCCCTGCTCCAAATCGGACGGAATGAAAACGTAGGATTTTAATCCCGCGCTCGCGGCGTTGGCGGCGACGGAGTTCGCCAAATTTCCCGTGGACGCGCACGCGACAGTTTCAAAACCTAATTCCTTCGCGCGGCTCAACGCGACGCTGACGACACGATCCTTGAACGAGAGCGTCGGATAATTCACGGCGTCGTTCTTGACCCAGAGTTCGCGGATGCCAAGAGCTTTTGCGAGGCGGTTCGCTTTGACGAGTGGCGTGAAACCGACGAGTGGGCCGACGGTCGGCTCGCCTGCGATGGGCAAAAGCTCGCGGTAACGCCACATCGTTTTCGGACGCGACTGGATGATTTCGCGCGTGAGCGATTTTTTGATGCGCTCGTAATCGTAGGCGACTTCGAGCGGGCCGAAGTCGAACTCGCAGACGTGCGTCGCTTCGAGCGGATATTCGCGCGCGCATTCGCGGCACTTGAGTGTCTTCATGAAACCGTGATGCTTTTCACTCATAAATTTTTATTTCTTCAATCGTAGCAGCCGACGTGAGTCGGCTCATTATTTTCAGTCAGAGCGAACTCACTTTCGCTGCTACCGATGATTTTAAGGCAACAAAAAAGCCCCGACTCATGACGAGAAGGGGCGACAAAACGGTTGTGCTCTTCTCATTTTTCCCAAGCTAATGGTGCTTGAGCTGGAATTGGCACCTGACATTGAAAACCAGTTCAATCGGTTGCCGTGGTGTCGCCGGGCCAGTCCCTCGACCACTCGTTATGAGTCCGTCAAATCAACGGATGCGGATAGATTGATGCCAGTGTGGGCAACTGTCAAATAATTTTTTATCTTATAAAGATAACCGAAGATTGACTTAACCCGTCATCCATGACTAATCTTACCCATGAGTATTAACCATCTAACTCCAGTTCAATTAAGACACGCGGCGCAACTAAAAGAACAAATTGCAAAGTTGCAAGGCGAACTTGATAAGTTGTCCGGTTCAACCATCGTAAAACCTGCTGCGGAAAAAATCGTGAAACCGGCGAAAAAGAAAATCAGTGCCGCCGGAATCGCCAGGATTCGCGCAGCGCAAAAAGCGCGCTGGGCCAAAATCAAAGCGGCCAAAAAGTAATAGTAAGTTTTAGCAAGCCGCCCGGGTTGGGCGGCTTTTTTATTGCATCGTCAGCTTGTGAGCCACAAAAGCGCACGCATCGCCACGATGATTGAGTCTTTCCGAGGACGTGATTTGGACGCGCATTACCTTGGCTATTTTGATTGCTTCAACCGCCAGCTTTTCTACGAGGCGCACGACGTGCTGGAGGATTTGTGGCTGCTGGACAGGCATGGCGATGATGGAAATTTCTACAAGGGATTGATCCAACTGGCGGGTGCGTTCGTGCATCTGCAAAAAAACCGGCTGCGCCCGTCCGCCGCGCTGTTCAAGCTCGCGCAAGCGAATCTTGAAAAATATCCTTCGCCCCACGAGCAGCTTGATTTACAAGTGGTGTTGCGCCTGATTGGAGGCTGGCTGCGGCAATTGGAAACAAATGAGTTCAAGGTGAATCCACTTTCCGCCACCAACGTTCCACATTTGTCGCTGCAAGAATGATTCTACCATGAACCAAAAACGCATCGTCATCGCGGGTGGCAGCGGGTTCATCGGTCGCGTACTGGCGGAGGAATTTTCCGCACGCAATTTTGAAGTTATCATCCTTACGCGAGCGCCGCATGGACGCGCCGACGGCATCCGTGAAGTCGCTTGGAATGGAAAAAAACTTGGCGGCTGGGTTCAGTTTGTCGACGGCGCGGAAGCCGTCATTAATCTCGCTGGCAAAAACATAAACTGCCCGCACACGCCGAAGAATGTTTTTAAAATCACGGCTTCGCGCGTGGACTCGGTCAATGCCATCGCCGACGCGCTGGCGCAGGTCAAAGTTCCGCCACGCGTCTGGGTGCAGGCAAGCGCGGTTGGTTTTTACGGCGACACCGGCAACCATATCCGTGATGAAAATTTTCCGTCCGGCGAAAACACGCTCGCAGAAATCTGCCGGCAATGGGAGGCAGCCTTCGATTCGACCACGGTTCCACAGACACGCAAAGTTGTGTTGCGGATCGGTTTTGTGCTCGGGCGCGATGGTGGCGCACTGCCGCTCTTGAGCCGGCTGGCAAAATTTTATCTCGGCGGCGCGGCGGGCAGCGGACGGCAATACATCAGTTGGATTCATCTGGCCGACTTAGTGCAGATGTTCGTGACCGTGGTGAAACGGGAAACTTTGGCCGGAACTTTTAACGCCGTCGCACCGGGCGCGGTGACCAATGCGGAATTCATGGGCGAACTGCGCCGAGTGCTGGATCGCCCGTGGAGTCCGCCCGCGCCGGAATTTGCCGTGCGCCTCGGCGCGTGGCTGTTCAATTTTGAGCCGTCGCTCGCGCTGGTCAGCCAGCGCTGCTCGGCAGATAAATTTCTTGAAGTGGATTTCCAATTCCAGTTCCCGCAACTCCGCGCCGCACTGGAAAATCTCTGCCCAAAAAAAAACGCCAGCCCGGCGCATCCGCCATGAGCGCCAGTTCACAAAGACGTTCCGAAGAATTTTTGCAGATCAGCGGCCAGTTCAAGCTCGGTGCGCTCGTCACCGAATCCTCGCATCCCGTCACGGCGAATTTGAGCGAAGTCGCAAAAACCGACATTGCCGCCGCGCTCGATTTACTGTTTGAAGCTGATGGTGACGTCGTGAATAAATTCCGCGTGTTCGCCGCGTCCGGCCACGCGGAGAAAATTGCCGCTGTAATTCTCGCTTCAATCAAGTCCGGCGGAAAAATATTTTTCACCGGCTGCGGTTCGACCGGGCGGTTGAGTATTTTGCTCGATTCCATCTGGCGCGATTTCTGGCAAAAGCGACAAAATTCTGATTTGGAAAACCGCACTTTTAGCGTGATGGCGGGCGGTGATTACGCGCTCATCAAATCGGTTGAAGGCTTCGAGGATTTTACGGCGTTTGGAGAAAAACAAATTACTGATTTAAGTTTGTCCGCAAAGGACGTGGTTTTTGCCATCACCGAAGGCGGTGAAACATCATTCGTCATCGGCACGGCGTGGGCGGGTGTGAAGGCGGGCGCGAAAGTTTATTTCGTCTATAACAATCCCGATGACATTTTGTGCGAACACGTCCAGCGCAGCCGCGAGGTGATTCAGGACGAGCGCCTCGAGAAAATAAATCTCACAACCGGGCCGATGAGCATTACCGGCTCGACGCGGATGCAAGCCACCTCCATCCAACTTTGCGTTATGCTGACGGTTTTGGAAATCGTTGTGCGCAAGCTGACTGGACAAAAAACCATCGGTGTTGCTAATGAATTTCTGGCGCAGCTAAAAACTCTTCACGTCAATTTGCGTTCGCCAGAATTTCTCTTGTCACTTGCTAAACTCGTAAAATTGGAAGAGTCGGTTTATCGCGGCGGCGGCAAAAACAATTATTTCGCCGACCGTTTGGGCGCGGATGTCTTGACGGACACGACGGAGCGTTCGCCGACGTATTGCACGCCGCCGTTCCGTAAATTTGACGATACGACGGCGACAGAATCGTGGGCGTATCTGTTTTTGCCAGAACCGGACGCGGCATCCGCGTGGCGCAGTATTTTGAAGCGTAAACCGCGTTGCGTGGAATGGAGCGATGTTGAAATCCGCGCGCTCGTGGGCGAAGACAAGTTTCCCCGCACGCAGGAAATCATCCGTAAGATTAGCGCGACGGAACTGATGCGTTTCCGCATCGGTTTTGATGGAATATCGTTTCGACCTTTTGCAAGTGACAACAGCACAATTGTAGTCTTTTGTGAACAAGAACGGGATTCATGGTTAAAATTTGAACCTGCGCGAATTGAAATTGATAAACAATTGGGAGCAAAAACAAGCGTGCTTTATTTCGGAATGACTAACGCGGAATTTCTTAATCGGCTTTGTAGCGCAAATGACACAAGAGAGACGGTGACTGTAATTGTTCGTGTTCCGCAGGCAAATTTTCTCCTTAACGGCATTACGCGCGTGGCGGTGAAGCTGGTGATGAATGCGCTTTCCACTTGCACGATGGTGCGGCTGGGACGCGTGATGGGCAATTACATGGTGTGGGTCGTGCCGAGCAATTTGAAATTGATTGACCGCGCGACGCGCTATATTTCCAAGCTCACCGATTTGCCTTACGAACGCGCGAACGGATTGCTTTTTGAAATCATCGAATACGTCGAGCCGCGAATGAAGGCGGATCAGACGTATCCGCCGGTCGTGGGCATGGCGGTGGTGCGGGCAAAAAATGATTTCACGAACGAGCAGGCCGAAAGATTTTTACAGGCGCAATAAATTTTGCTATGGTTTGAAATTATGACACTGGACGACATTCTTTTGGAAGCCGAAGAAAAAATGCTCAAGACCGAGCAGAAGCTGGCGAATGATTTTGTGGGCGTGCGCACGGGGAAGGCGTCGGCCAGTCTCGTGGAGAATATTCAGGCGGAAGTTTATGGCTCGATGATGCGCATCCGCGAGCTCGCAAACATCTCCACGCCGGAGCCGCGCATGCTGGTTATTCAACCGTGGGATGTGGCCGCGCTGCAACCGATTGAGAAGGCGATCCAGAAGGCGAACCTCGGCCTCTCGCCGGTGGTGCAGGGCAAGCTACTGCGGCTGGCGTTTCCGGAATTGAGCACGGAGCGGCGTCAAGAATTTGTGAAGCTCATCAAAAAAATGTCCGAAGACGGACGCGTGGCCGTCCGCCACGTCCGCCGTGACGCGATGGATTTGTTTAAGAAGCACGCGCACGACAGCGGCGTCACGGAGGACGCGAAAAAACAGGCGGAAAAAGATCTGCAAAAGCTGACGGACGATTACATTGGCAAAATTGACGCGCATGTCGTCCACAAGGAAAAAGAAATCATGACGGTGTGAAGAAATTTACGATTCATGATTTAGGATTTATGTTTGCAAAGCCGCTCTAGAAAACCGGGGCGGCTTTTATCTTGGAGTCGCAATAACCGAATTGGTTTCAAAGCGGATCACCGTTTCATCCGGTTTGGCATAAGCGAGCTTTTCCCGGATCAGCCGCTCGACGGTCGCGGGATCATCGCGGAGCGCGTCAATGTCGGCGCGTAACTGGCGGGAGATGGCGTCTTGTTTTTGCAACTCGGTGTCGAGCCGGAGAACTTCGCGGCGCATCCGTTCATTTTGATGGATGAGCGGCAGGTAGGCCATGACAATCAAAATCAAAACGGCAACCGCTACCAGCGCGACAACCGCCTGGGTGAGTTTGCTCCAGATGCCAAGATCAACTTTCATGCGACCAGTTTAACGGCGCACGGCGCGGAAGTGAAAGCGGATTTTACTGACAACTCGCGGCCAGAGGTTTAACTTTTGCGCTTAATGATTAAGGTGTTCTTTTTGCTGTTCGAGCCGGGTGCGACTTGGGATGGAATCGCCCGGGCTCGCCGAGGCTTCAGCTTTATCCTGTTCGTTTATCTGCTGCCGATGATTGTGATCAGTTCCGCCGTCGAAGGCTGGGGGCTGGATCGCTGGGGAAAATGGCAGCCGAAATTTCAGCAGTTAAAAACTTTTTCCAATCACGGCATCGTCACTTTTGAAGCCATCCAAGCCGCACTGTTATTGCTTATGGTTCTTGTGAGCGCCCTGCTGCTACTGAAAATGAGCCAGACCTTCGAGCACCGTCGCAATTATCAGCAGGCGTTCACCACCATGGCCTATGGATACAGCCCATTGTTTCTGGCGCATCTTCTCGACGCCGGCCCGATGGTGAGTCCGTGGGCATCGGCAATCATCGGCATCCTCATGGTCGTTTGGGTTCTCTACCAAGGCATTCCGCGTGTGATGCAGCCCGACCCGACCCACGCCTTCGGACTTTATCTGTCAGCGATGTTTGTGGTGGTGTTGACTACCAGCATCGCACGCGTGCTGCCCGGACTCTTTTTGCTGGGCGTTGTGGATTTCAAAAATTCCTGGCTCACCCACAAATTTCCCGCCTTGCTTCAATGAACAAATCCATCGAACCGCAACTGCTCACCGCGCTGCTGCAATTGGATGAAACCGTAAAGACGATTGCCACCGCGCAGCCCAAACCCAGCCTGTTGCCGCTTTTCGCGCGCATTGACGAATTGACCGCGCAGCTTCCGCACGATGCCGACCCGACATTGCTCCACTATTTACACAAGAAAAGCTATGAGAAGGCACGCCTATTTTTGCAGGGACGCGAGACCGAAAATCAAGCTGGCAACTGCCGTCATGTTTGAAACAAATTTTGCTTCGCATCTTGGCGCAATTGCGTGAGACTCCCGCCCGATGATGCCGGATGAAACAATTGTCGCCATCGCCACGCCGCTTGGCGAAGGCGGACTCGCCGTAATCAGAATTTCCGGCGCGCAGGCGTTTGCCATCGCTGACAAATGTTTTCAGCCCGTCGGGAAGAGTTCATTGAAACCGTGCGCCGCGCCGACGCACACAATTCAATTCGGCAAAATCGTTCGCGACGAAAAAATCATTGATGAAGTGCTGCTCGCCGTCCTGCGCGCGCCGCGCACATTCACGCGCGAAGACACGGTCGAAATTTCCTGCCACGGCGGATTGCTGCCGGCAAAACTCGTGCTCGACGCGCTGCTCACCAACGGCGCGCGTTTGGCCGAACCTGGCGAGTTCACGCGCCGCGCGTTTCTCAACGGTCGCATTGACCTCGCGCAGGCCGAGGCCGTCGCGGATTTGATCCACTCGCGCACCGAACTCGCGCTCGCCGCCGCCAACGAACAACTTGCCGGCAAACTTTCGCAACGCATCAATCAACTTCGCGACGACCTCATGCTCACGCTCGCGCACGTCGAGGCGCACATTGATTTTCCCGACGAAGATATTTCGCCCGACACCAAGGACAAATTATTGCAGCGCTTGGAAAATGGAATTTCGTTCATGGACGAACTGCTGCGCACCGCGAACGAAGGGCAAATTTTGCGTCGCGGCATCCGCGCCGCGATCGTCGGTCGTCCGAACGCCGGCAAATCCAGTTTGCTCAATCAACTGCTCGGCCGCGACCGCGCTATCGTCTCGCCCATCGCCGGCACCACGCGCGACACGATTGAAGAAACTGCCAATATCCGCGGCCTGCCGGTGATCTTCATTGACACCGCCGGCCTGCGCGAGGCGCGCGACGAGATCGAACTCGAAGGTATCCGCCGCAGTCGCGAATCGCTCGCGTCGGCGGAATTTATTTTGCATGTCCTCGACGCCAGCGAACCACTGACCGAAGCCGACAAAAATTATTTGGCCGAGTTTGCGGATAAAAAAAGAATTCTTGTTCTCAACAAGACTGACTTGCCGATAAAACTTGTTCTGCCTGTGGAAACCATCAACTTGCAACCCGCGACCTGCAGCGCCTGCAGTTTAAGTGGGCAGGGGATTGAAGCGTTGAAGGACGCGATTAAAAATCTGGTTTGGGCCGGCGAAATCAAATCTGAAATGTTGCAGGTGATGATAAACTCGCGGCATCAGGACGCGTTGAACCGCGCCCGCACCACCGCACGACAGGCGACCGACGCGCTGCGCGCTGACGCCACGCTGGAACTCGTCGCCATGGATTTGCGCATCGCCGCCAACGCCGTCGGTGAAATTGTTGGCAAGACTACGACGGAAGATTTGCTGGACTCCATTTTCAGTGCGTTCTGCATCGGAAAATAAATTCTGCTGATTCTCTAATTGATTGCGCGCCGCTTTTTCGTTTTCATCTGTGTACGTAACCATGATTTCCAACGCAATATCTTCACGCCAGAGAAAATTGCTCGTCGCCAACCGCAGCGAAATCGCCATCCGCGTTTTTCGCGCGGCGACCGAACTCGGCTTCCGCACGGTCGCCATTTACGCCGCGGAGGATCGCCTCGCGATTCACCGTTTCAAGGCGGACGAGGCTTACGTCGTCGGCGAAGGCAAAGGGCCGGTCGGCGCGTATCTCGACATTCCCAGCATCATCGCGCTCGCGAAGGCAAAGGGTGTGGACATGATCCATCCCGGCTACGGTTTTCTTTCTGAGAACGCGGCGTTTGCGCAGGCGTGCGCAGACGCGGGAATCATTTTCATCGGCCCGCGCGTGGACTTGCTGAAAAGCATGGGCGACAAAACAGCCGCCCGCGCGCTCGCGCAAAAAATTGGCGTGCCGGTGCTGCCGGGAACGGAAGACGCCATTTCCGATCGCGGCGAAGTGCTCAAAGTCGCGAAGGAAATCGGTTTTCCACTCATTATCAAGGCCGCGTTCGGCGGCGGCGGACGCGGAATGCGTGTCGTCACGAAGCCGGCGGATTTGGCTTCATTGCTCGACGAGGCGCAGGGTGAAGCGGATCGCGCGTTTGGCAATCCCGCCGTTTTTCTCGAACGCTACATTCCGCGCGCGAAACATATCGAGGTGCAGATTCTCGGCGACCAGCACGGCAACGTCGTTCACTTGCACGAACGCGATTGCTCGGTGCAGCGACGTCACCAAAAGGTAATTGAAATTGCGCCGAGCGTGAGCTTGGACGAGCGCGTGCGCAAAGAATTGTGCGAGGCGGCGGCGAAACTTTGCACGGAAATCAAATACGACAACGCCGGCACGGTGGAATTTCTTTACGACCAGGACACGAAAGAATGGTTCTTCATCGAGATGAATCCGCGCATTCAGGTCGAGCACACGGTCACAGAAGTCATCACGGGAATTGACTTTGTGCGCTCGCAAATTTTGATCGCCGACGGCAAAAAAATGCACGACGTCGAGGTGGGAATTCCCGCGCAGGAAAAAATTCCGCGCAACGGTTTCGCCGTGCAATGCCGCATCACAACCGAAGACCCGGAAAATAAATTTCAACCGGACTACGGCCGCATTTTGACGTATCGCAGCGCGGGCGGATTTGGCGTGCGGCTCGACGGCGGCATGGGTTACGGCGGCGCGGTCATCACGCCGTTTTATGATTCGCTGCTGGTGAAACTCACAGCGTCCGCGCCGACATTCGCGGCGGCGCTGCAACGCATGGACCGCGCGCTGCGTGAGTTTCGTATTCGCGGTGTGAAGACGAACATTCCGTTTCTCGAAAACGTCATCCACAACGAGGAATTCAGCAGCGGGCGCGCGACGACCACGTTCATTGACACGACGCCGGAACTTTTCAAACTCAAAACCAAACGCGACCGCGCTACAAAACTTTTGAGCTTCCTCGGCGACGTGACAGTGAATGGCAATCCGCCGGCGAAAAATTTTGTGCCGAAGGAAATACTGCTGCCTGCACGCGTGCCGGCTTATGACCAGAAGCAAACGCCGCCGAAAGGCACGCGGCAGTTGCTGCTTGAACTTGGGCCGAAAAAATTTGCCGAGTGGACGCTCAAGCAAAAACCGTTGCTCGTCACCGACACGACGTTCCGCGACGCGCATCAATCGCTCTTTGCGACGCGCCTGCGCACTTACGACATGCTCGCGGTAGCCGATGCCGTCGCGCGGCGCACGCCGAATCTTTACTCGCTGGAAATGTGGGGCGGCGCAACGTTTGACACGGCTTTGCGTTTTTTGCACGAAGACCCGTGGCTGCGGCTGCGCGCGTTGCGCGAGCGCATTCCCAACATTTGTTTTCAGATGCTCTTCCGCGGCTCGAACGCGGTGGGCTATTCCAATTATCCGGACAACGTCGTCGCCGGTTTTGTGAAGCACGCGGCGGCGGCGGGCATGGATATTTTTCGCGTGTTTGATTCGCTGAATTATCTGCCAAACCTCGAAGTCGCGATGAATGCCGTCAACGAAACGCACGGCATTTGCGAGGCGGCGATTTGTTACACGGGAAATATTTTGGATCCGGCGCGCGACAAATACTCGCTGAAATATTATGTGAAGCTCGCGAAGGATTTGGAGAAAATGGGCGCACACATTCTCGCGATCAAAGACATGGCAGGACTTTGCCGTCCGACTGCCGCGCAGGTTTTGGTGAAGGCGCTGAAAGAAGAGATTGGAATTCCAATCCATTTTCACACGCACGACACGAGCGGAATTTCAGCGGCGAGTGTTTTATCCGCTGCGAAAGCGGGTGTGGACATTGTCGATTTGGCCATCGCTTCGATGAGCGGTTCGACGAGCCAGCCGAATTTGAATTCCGTCGTCGCCGCGCTGCAATTCACCAAGCGTGACACGGGATTGGATTTGTCCGCGCTCAACGAATTTGCCGATTATTGGGAGCATGTCCGCACGTTTTACGCGCCGTTCGACACGTCGCCGAAAGCCGGCAGCGCGGAAGTTTATCTGCACGAGATGCCGGGCGGACAATTTACCAACTTGAAAGAACAGGCGGCCGGCATGGGCTTGTCGCATCGCTGGCCGGAAATCGCGCGCACTTACGCGGAGGTAAATCAACTTTTCGGCGACATCGTGAAAGTCACGCCGAGCAGCAAGGTCGTCGGCGACATGACGATGTTTCTTATCACGCGCGGCATCAAGCCCGCTGATGTTTTAAATCTTGAACCAGGCAGCACGCCGTTTCCCGAATCGGTGATTGATATGCTCGCGGGTGGACTCGGTCAACCGCTCGGCGGCTGGCCGAAAAAATTGCAGAGCGTCGTGCTGGGTAAACGCAAGCCGCTGAAAGGCCGCCCCGGTGCGGCGTTGAAGCCGCTCAATTTCAAAAAAATTCAGGAAGAACTTTCAACGAAACTCAAGCGCGACGCGACGCTGGATGATGTTTTCAGCCACGTCATGTATCCGGAAGTGTTCGCGGAGTTCGCAAAGAAAGTCGCGGCTAACGGCGATTCGTCTGTGCTGCCGACGCCGGCGTTTTTTTACGGCATGAAAGCCGGCCAGGAAATTTCCGTCGAGATCGAGCCGGGCAAAACTTTGTTCATCCGCCTCGTCAACATCGGTGCGGTGGATGCCGAGGGCAAACGCGCGGTGAATTTCGAATTGAACGGCATGACGCGGCAGCTTGGCATCGTGGATTGTTCCGCCAAGCCGACCGTGAAAGCGCGTTTGAAGGCTGATTCCACCAAGCCGAGCGAAGTTGGTGCGCCCATTCCCGGTCTCGTCACCGCGCTCGCCGTCAGCATCGGCGCGAAGGTGGCGAAAGGCGACAAGCTGCTGACGCTCGAAGCAATGAAAATGCAGACGACGATTTATGCGCCGTGCGCTGGCGTGGTGGAAGAAATTTGCGTGTCGAACGGCGAGGCGGTCGAGAGTAAAGATTTGATCTTGAAGCTGCGCGCGGTCGCTCAATTACCTTGCGATTTGACTGGTTAATTGGCCGCCAAAGTTGCAAGCTGCCTTGTGATTAAGACCAAATCCGCACCGCGCGCGCCCATGGAGCCACTGGCTGACGGCCAGGTTTGGCGCATGGCGGAAACCAATTTGCAGGTGGACATGGTCGGCAAGCTCCTCGTCCATTACAAGCTCGGCAAGCACAATGCCGTCAGAATTTCCAACTCCATCGGCAGCAAGACGAACATCGAAAAATTTCTCAAAAAGAACAAGGCCGTGCTTGTGAAGGCAATCAAGCCTGATGTCGCCAAGCCTGTGGCCGAGAAAAAAAATGGCGCGGCCAAGAAAACCACCGCCGCCAAAAAGTAAAAAATTTCAAATCATCTGGCCGGGACAAAAAATGTCCCGGCATTTTTATTGTGCAGACGGGGCGGATGCGCGTTATGTTCCGCACTATGAATGAATGGCGTTTCAAATTGTTATACGACGGTGAATGTCCGCTCTGCCAGCGCGAGGCGCGCTTTCTGCAGCGCCGCAACCGCCACGGCTGGCTCGCGTTTGAGGACATCGTCGCGCCGGATTTTGATCCGTCCGTTTATCACGCGACACGCGAGGAATTGATGGGCGTCATCCACGGCGTTTTTCCCGATGGGCGGATCGTAAAAAAGGTCGCGGTCTTCCGCGAAGCCTATCGCGCCATCGGTCTCGGCTGGCTGCTCGCGCCGACCGGCTGGCCGGGATTGCGCTGGCTGGCAGACCGCGGCTACGAATGGTTCGCGCGCAACCGCATGGGCATCGGCAAAATCTTTGGACGCAAATGCACGGCGGACGCGTGTGGCAGCCCAGACTTAAAGGAATCGCGCAAATGAATTTTAATTTTTCCAGGATGTTTGACATCGCCACCTGTTATTCAGGTAGATTTTCGCGTGTCGGTTTGTGGCTGGCAGCGGCTTTGAGCTTGGCCGGTTGCGCGACACCGCCGGCCACTCGCACGGTGGCTCATGTGGATTTGGATCGTTACCTCGGACGCTGGTATGTCATCGCGAACGTGCCCTATGCGCTGGAGCGTGGCAAGGTCGCTTCGTATGACACTTATGCGCGGCGGCCGGACGGGCGACTCGACAACATTTTCACTTTCCGCAAAGGGACAATCACTGCGCCAGAAAAAAGCTGGCATGGCGTGGCTTGGGTGGTGGATCACAAGTCCAATGCCACCTGGCATGTTCGTTTTATCTGGCCGTTTTACGCGACGTATCTTGTGCTGGATTTGGATCCTGATTATCAATGGGCCGTCGTCGGCACGCCGCAGCACCGGTTGATGTGGGTGCTGGCCCGCCAGCGGCAATTAGACGACGCAACCTACGCGACCATCCTCCGGCGCATCGCTGCGGAAGGCGTTGATACGAACAGGCTCGTCCGGGTGCCGCAGCCGGTGGCTGCTCCTTAATCGCGGCAATTCTTTTTTAAAGCCGAATCTTGGTTTGTGGTTTTGAGAATTTTTGACCGTTTCCGCGCGCGAATTTTTCTTGGATTGATTGCAGCTTTATCCGGCGAGTTATTCGAAAGCTTTTCTGATCGGCGCAGAAGAATATCGCGAGCTTCAACAGCCTTGATGATTATGTTTATGCTGGCGCGTTCGTCTTTTTTTGCCATGACAACGTCTCCTTTCGTCTAATACTTACGCGCAACGCGGTGTCTCTTCAAAGCATTTCTCAGCCGTCCGTGTTACATTTGTGATTTGAATCTCCACAACCCCGGCGGCAACGGCTGTGGTTGATTTGACATTGGGATGCGGTGTGTTAAAATGCTTGTCTTTAATAATTTGCGATGTTTTGTTGCAGCTCCAATTTTGCCTCTGCCAGCCAGTCGCCGTTTCTTTTCCCATGAGCAAAGCCAATCAAAAGACGTCCGCCAACGTCACCGCCGCCTCCGGTAATGTGTTTCGCTTCACGTTGTCCGGATTGATCATCTTCAGTCTGGCTCTGATGGCCGGCACCGCCTTCGTTGATAATAAAATTTTTGAGAGCCATCCCCGAAAACTCGCCGACACGTTTGCGGTGGATCCCAATGACAAATCCCGCTCGGTGCGCGTCGGCCCGTGGGGCGAGCTGGTCACGCGCGACGTCATTCTCGAACGTCCCGCCGAACTCGTGACCGGCGAAGCGACAACGTTGGGACCGGAGACATGGACGTTCAAGAACATGAATTCTGCCGCAGTAAAACGGCTGCTGGCCAAGACGGCTTTGTCACCTGCGCAGATCACAGCATTGTTTGCGTCCGGAACCGTTTCCGAAGATACCTCCGGCACCGTGCTTCAGCCCGCACCGGAATTCATTCTCTCGCTCGATGCTTCGACGCGCCAGAATCTTTGCGCCGGGCTGGCGGGGCTGGGCGTGAACGAGCATTTGGATTTCCCGTTGTTTTTTCCGCAAAAAATCATCCAGTCCATTTACGCCGATGACCAGTTGGCCGCCGAGGACGTGGAGTGCCTCAAGAAACTGACCTATCTCAACGGCGACGTCACCATGCTGGCGAACTACCAGACGTTGATGGAACAAATCCCGACCCCGGAACGGCGCGTCGCCATGGCGCGGGCGCTGTCCCGGCAGGCGGCGGTGTTTGCCGGGTTAAGCATCAAACCGGAGACGGATATTGACAAGATCGCAGCCTACTGGGGACATCTTGACGGCGTGCGTTTCAACGACATCCGCCCCATGCTCGAAGCCCTCGTCCGGCTGCCCGAAGGCGGCAACCTCAGCCTGTTTTATCTCTTGCCCAAGTTTGCCCGCGACCGGCTTTACACCTTTCCCCTACCGCCGCAACCCGGCGATCCCTACATGGATTGCAACTGGACCACCTATAATTTTCTGAATGAAGCCGTCACCGGCCAACTCGGCAATTCCACCAACCTCGTCGGTTTTCTCAATGCCAATTATTATCCCATCCAAGCCCCGTCCGTTTGCGGAGACATTCTGCTGCTGATGAACAACAATCAGATCCTGCACTCGGCGGTGTATCTGGCCGACGACCTCGTCTTCACCAAAAACGGCGGCGGCATCAACCAGCCGTGGATGCTCATGCACATTCCCGACCTGCTGGTGTCCTACCACGCCAACCCGCCGCTCCAGATCGTTTATATGCGGCAGAAAACGAATTGAAGACTTGCCGGTTTGTTTTTGGAAAAATTAAAATCTTCCATCCGCTGCGAAATAAAATTGCGGCAGGCGAGACGTCCGCACCACTTGAATTTCCTTTTCTTAAATCGCGTTGCCGCTATGCTGTCGCGCTCTTGATTTAGAGAAATAAATGGACGCCGCACACATCAGAAATTTCAGCATCATTGCCCACATTGACCACGGCAAGACGACGCTTTCCGACCGCCTCCTGCATCGCACCGGCACGATCGCCACGCGCGATATGTCCGACCAGTTGCTCGACGCGATGGATTTGGAGCGCGAGCGCGGCATCAC
>PLHK01000042.1 GCA_003139955.1 Limisphaerales bacterium | reverse complement strand
CCAAGCTGGAAAATATCGCCGCCTTGGTGGAGACAGTGAAAGCATTCAAATGAAACATTTGCCTCTGTGGCTAAAATAATTTTGTGAAGACATTAAACGTAGATTTAGATTTGGTGAAAAAATACAACGTGGCCGGACCGCGTTACACCAGCTATCCGCCCGCGACCAAGTTCACCGACACCGTGACGTGGGATCAACTTTCCGAAAAGATTGAGTTCAACAACCAGACGCCGCGCGATCTCTCGGTTTATTTTCACATCCCGTTTTGCGAAACGCTCTGCTGGTTCTGCGGCTGCACCACCGTCATCACGCTCAATCACGATAAAGGTAGCGATTACATTGATTATCTTGGCCGCGAAGTCGCCAAGCTCGCGCCGCATTTGAACAAGGATCGCAAGGCGGTCCAACTTCATTTCGGTGGCGGCTCGCCCACGTTTTTGCGGCCGAATGAAATCCGGCGGCTTGGCGAAATCATCCACAAGCATTTCACATTTTCGCCGGACATCGAAGCGAGCGTGGAAGTGGATCCACGCCGGCTCACGCGGGAACATCTTGTGGCATTGCGTGAAATCGGTTTCAACCGCGCCTCGATGGGCGTGCAGGATTTTAATCCCAAAGTGCAGGAGGCGATTCACCGTATCCAGCCGCGCGAAATGACGCAGCAGGCGATGGATTGGATGCGCGAACTCGGCTTCGGCTCGATCAATCTGGATTTGATTTACGGCCTGCCGTTTCAGACGCCCGCGACATTCACGGAGACGATTGATACTGTTTTGGAAATGAAGCCCGACCGCCTCGCCGTGTTCAGTTACGCGCATGTGCCGTGGATCAAGCCCGCACAAAAAATTCTGGAGGATAAAATTCTGCCGACGCCGGAGTCGAAACTCGAAGTGCTCAAGCTCGTCATCGAAAAACTCACGGCGGATGACCAATATGTTTACATCGGCATGGATCATTTTGCGAAGCCGACGGACGAACTCACCATTGCGCAGCGCAACAAGCAACTGCAGCGGAATTTTCAAGGTTACAGCACGCGCGCCGGTTCGGATATCTACGCCTTCGGTATGAGCGCCGTTTCGCAAACACCCGATGTTTATTGGCAAAACGAGAAGGAGTTGCCGGAATATCAAACTGCCGTGGACGCGGGCAACGTGCCGCTGCACAAAGCCTACATCGTGAGTGATGAGGATAAGATTCGCCGCGAAACCATTATGCGCACGATGTGCGATCTCTCGCTCGACTTCGCCGCGATATCGCAGAAATTCAATTTCAACTTCGAGCAACATTTTGAAAAAGAACTCGCGGCGCTCGCGCCGTTCATTGCGGACGGACTCGTAAAAAAAACTGACGCCGGTCTCGAAGTCACCAATTCGGGTCGCCTTTTCATCCGCAACATCGCGATGTGTTTTGACAACACGCTCGGCGCAGCGAATGAGCGGCGGCATTCGAAGACGATTTGATTGGGCAAATGAAATCCGTCGCAATCATCGGCGCTGGCATCACGGGATTGACTACGGCGTTTTATCTCAAATGTATAGGAATTACCGTCACGCTTTTTGAAGCAAGCGGACGTGTGGGCGGCGTGATTCAATCTATCCGCAAGGACGGTTTTCTCGCCGAGTTCGGGCCGAACACGATTTTGGAAACGTCACCGAAAATCGCGCAACTTGTGCGCGATGCAGGGCTGGAAGCGCGCAAATTAAATACCGATCCAAAAGCCGAGGCGCGTTTTGTCGTGCGCTACGGTCGGCCGATTGAAATGCCCGGCAAGCCGCTGGGATTTTTCGCCACGCCGCTGTTCACCGCCAAAGCCAAGTTCGCCGTGCTGCGCGAGCCGTTCATCAAGCCGCGCCGCGATGGTGTGGAAGAAAGCATCGCGCAATTTGTCGTGCGCCGGTTCAATCAGGAATTTCTCGATCACGCGATTGATGCACTGGTTGCGGGCATTTACGCGGGTGATCCGCACAAACTTTCATTGCCGCACGCGTTTCCCAAGCTCAAGGCACTGGAAGATAATTACGGTTCGATGATTAAAGGCCAAATTTTTGGCGCGCGCGACCGGAAAAAGTCCGGCGAAGTCGCGAAAGATCGCGCGCCCAAATTTTCGTTCGATGAAGGTTTGCAGGTGTTGCCGGACGCGCTCGCGGCGCAGCTTGGCGATGCGCTGAAATTAAATTCGCCCGTGATAAAACTTACACAAACAAATGACGGCTGGCGCGTCGCCACGGCCAATGGCGAAACGGAATTTGGTGCGGTGATTTATTGCGGCACGGCGCATCGTCTGGCGCAGCTAAATGTCGATGGGCAATTCCCGTTGAATTTGGAAACGTTTTCCGAAATCAGTTATCCGCCCGTCGCGAGCGTGGTGCTGGGTTTTCGCCGTGAAGATGTCGTGCATTCGTGTCACGGCTTCGGGATGCTGATTCCGAAAATCGAGGGCTTCAAAATTCTCGGCACGATTTTTTCCTCGGCGTTGTTTCCCAATCGCGCGCCAGCCGGACACGTTTTGCTCACGAGCTACATCGGCGGAGCGCGTTATCCCGAACTTGCGTCGTTGCCCGCTGAAAAATTGGTGGAGGTGGTGCTGGCGGATTTGCGGCAACTGCTCGGTGTGAAAGGCCAGCCGACCTTTGTCCACACGGCGTTTTGGCCAAAAGCGATTCCGCAATACAATGTCGGCTACGGCAAATATCGCGAGTTGTTGAAAAACCTTGAAGCCAGGAATCCAAATTTATTTTTTGCCGGCCATTATCGCGACGGCGTTTCGCTGGGCGACTCGATCGTTTCGGGCGTGAACATTGCCGAGCGTGTTGGTAATCTTTTTTTGAAATGAGCAAAGCAATTCTCCTGGTCAATCTCGGTTCGCCCGACTCGCCGTCGGTGTCAGATGTGCGCCGTTACCTGAATGAATTTTTGATGGATGGGCACGTGATTGACGTGGCGTGGCCGCTGCGCCGGTTGCTCGTCGGTTTGATTTTGATCAAGCGGCCGGCGGAATCCGGTCACGCCTACGAAAAAGTTTGGACGAAGGATGGATCACCTCTCGTCGTCACGAGCAAGCACGTTCAGGCGTTGCTGCAACAACGCGTCAGCGTGCCGGTGGAATTGGCGATGCGTTATCAAAATCCGTCGATCGAATCCGCCGTGAAAAAATTGGCAGCGAAAAGCGCGACGGAAGTTTTGTTGATTCCGCTATTTCCGCATTATGCGATGTCGAGCTACGAAACCGCCGTCGTGCGCGTGCAGGAAGTCGTCGCGAAACTCGCGCCGCAAATGAAAATCACCGTGCAGCCGCCGTATTATGACCAGCCGGATTACATTGCGGCGCTGGTGGCGAGCGCGGCGGATTATTTCAAAAAGGATTACGATCATCTGCTGTTCAGCTTTCACGGCATTCCCGAACGGCACATTAAAAAGTCGGACACCACGGGTTGTCATTGTCTCGTCACGCCGAATTGTTGCGAGACGCCCAGCCCGGCGCACGCCCATTGCTATCGCGCGCAATGTTACCGGACGGCGGTGCTGTTCACCGAAAAGGCCGGCGTGCCGGCGGGCAAATGGTCGGTGTCATTTCAGTCGCGGCTGGGCAAAGATCCGTGGCTGAAACCTTACACGGATTACGAATTGCCGCGCCTCGCGACGGAAGGCAAAAAAAAGATGCTCGTGATTTGTCCGGCATTCGTCTCGGATTGCTTGGAGACGATTGAAGAAATCGGCATTCGCGGCTGTGAAGAATTCATGGCTGGAAACGGACAAGAGTTCACACGCATCCCATGTATGAACGAGCATCCCATGTGGATTGACGCGTTGGAAAAAATGACTGCCAAGTTTTTGGAAAAATAATTCAGGCGAGCGGATTTTCGGCGAAGACAAATTCCGCGACGGTTTTTCCGCCGACCAGATGTTCACTGATGATGCGTTCCAAAACTTCCGGCGTGCAACTGTGATACCAGACGCCTTCGGGATAGACGACGGCGATCGGGCCGCGCGTGCAGACGCGCAGGCAACTCGCCTTGGTGCGATAGACGAGCGGTTGCGCGCCGACCAGGTTCAGTTGTTTGAGGCGCGCTTTCAAAAATTCCCACGACGCAAGGGTCTGTTCGCGCGGACAGCATTTGGGTTCGTCCGCGTCCACACAGAGGAAAATGTGGCGGCGGAATTTTTCGAGGCCGAGCGTCGCGACGGCGGCTTGAAGTTCATCTTTCATCTTAAAGAATTTGCCACAGAGACATAGAGAACCCAGAGGAAAAAACTTAAACAAGGTTTCCAGTTTTTTTGAACTCTATGTCTCGTCGGCTAAAATTCACCGGAAAAAAGTCAGGCCAATCACGCCGCCGACGGCGATGAGCGCACCGGCGAGCGAGCGGACGCCGATGCTTTCACCTTCAACAATGCGCGTCATCGGCAGCAGCACGAGCGGCGTGGTGGCGATGATGGCGGTGACGATTCCAGCCTGCGTGGTTTTGAGCGCCCATTGCATGCAGGTCACGCCGAGCGTTTGACCGGCGAGCGCGTTGGCCAAAACCCACGGCCAGATGCGAACCCATTTTTCGCGGGAGACGGACAAGGTTTTTCTTTCAAACAATCCACCGTGCGCGGGCGCGGAACGCCATTTGAAAATGATCAGCGCGATGGTCGGGATCAAAATCCCGCCGAGCACGCGCTGGTAGCCGGTCGTGCCAGCATCAATTTGCTGGTGTTCCGTTTGAATGGCGACGTAGCCTTTGCGGATGATGACCGCGCCGAGCGCACCGCCGAGCGCGGCGAAAAGACTGGCCGTCAAACCGATTTTCCAGTCGCGCGCAGAGATTTTTAGATGGTCGCCGGGCGCGAGCGCGATGGCGACGCCGGTCAAGATCACCGCGATGCAGAGAATTTCCGGCAAATTCAATTTCGTGCCGAGCCAAAGCCATTCGATAAGCGCGGCGAACGGCGCGGTGAGGCATTGCATGAGCAGCACGGTGCGGCGGCTGCCGAGCCGCGGCAGGGCTTGGAAATACGCGGTGTCGCCCAGGCCGATGCCGAAAAGTCCGCTCAACATAAACCATTCCGGCGCGCCGGCAAAACCCGCGCCGAACGTGAACGCCCAAATCGTCAGAAAAATTGTCGCCAGCGTGATGCGCCAGAAATTTGCCTCCAGCCCGCCAATCTGTTTTGCCGTGCGGTAGCCGCAGACGGCGGAGGTCGCGAAGAGCAGGGTGGTGACCAGCGCGGCGAGCATCAGAGGGAATCGGAGTTTTCTGGAGCGATTGTATCTTTGGTTTCGCCATCAACATCCATGCCATTTTCTTTGAGCAGTTTTTCGATGTCGGGCGATACCCAGCGTTGCTTGTGGCCTTTTTTGCGCTCGGGTTTGATACGGTAACGACCCATGGCATCGCTTTCAAGAACGCCGCGTTCGGCCAAGGCCATCAACAGCGGTTTGGCCCAGTCGGGATCCTCGTGATAGCGCTTTTTGCTGCCTGCCCGCCGGCTGACTTCCTTGGCGCTGATGAATTCCACGCCCCACGTCTGGAGATAGTGAAAAATTTCACGCTCATCTGAATTCATATTGTCATTATGCCGCAATCTACCACTCGCGTCGAGCAATTAGCCGCGCACGTTCCGACATTGCCAAGCCGCCCGCTTCAATCTACGCTGCTTGTCCGTTTAATGGCTGAATACAAAGTTCAATTCGAGGTTTTCGAAGGCCCGCTCGACCTGCTTCTTTATCTCATCAAGAAGGAGGAAGTGGACATTTACGAAGTCAACCTGACCAAGCTCGCCACGCAGTTCATCGAATACATTGATTTGATGCGCGCGTTCGACCTCGACGTCGCCGGCGAATTTCTCGTGATGGCCTCGACGCTCATGTATATCAAGAGCCGCGAACTGCTACCTGTCGAACAGCAAGTCGTCGTCGAGGCCGAGGACGAAGGCGAAGACCCGCGCTGGGAACTCATCCGCCAGCTCGTCGAATATAAAAAATTCAAGGACGCCGCCGCAAAATTACAGACGCTCGAGGAACGTCAGGAAAATGTCTTTCCGCGCCTGCCCGGCAAAATTGAATTTGAAAATACCGAAGCCCCCGCGCTGAAACCTGAAGTCGGCATCTTTGACCTGCTGAACGCCGTCAATTCCGTCCTCAAGCGCTTTCAAGAAAAAACCTCCGGCACACGCGAGATTTATGATGACAAATGGACGGTCAGCGAGAAAATTCAATACGTTCTTAAAATCATCACCGCGCGCGGCTCCGTGAAATTTTCCGAACTGTTTGCATCCGCCGCCAACCGCGCCGAAGTCATCTGCACCTTTCTCGCGCTGTTGGAACTGATCCGCCTTAAACAGCTCGCCTGCGTCCAGCCGGAGCCGTTCGCGGAAATTGAAATTGCCCACGCGGCGCAAAGTATTTCTTCAAGTGAAACTTCCGCGCCCGAAGTTAATCCACAAACTGAAACTGAAAATCAGCAATAATTTTTTGCATGGAACTGAAATTCATTCTCGAACCGCTGCTGTTCTCCGCCCAAAAACCGATGACCGCGAAGGAGCTTCGCGACGTTTTGGCCAGCGCCGCCACCGCGGAAGACGCGGACGATGCCACCAAGCCGTTCAAAAAAGTGAAGGATGACGATGTGACCGCTGCGCTCGAAGAACTCGCGCGCGAACACGAGATCGCCGCGCGCAGCTTCCGGCTCGTGTGTGTCGCAGGCGCGTGGCAGTTCGTCACGCAACCGGAATTTGCGCCGTGGCTCAAGGCGCTCGTCGGCGTCAAGAACCGTCCATCGCGGCTGTCGCAGGCGGCGCTGGAGACGCTCGCCATCATCGCGTATCGCCAGCCGGTCACGCGCGCGGAAGTCGAGCAGGTACGCGGCGTGAACATTGACGGCACGATGCAGACGATTTTGGAACGCGGCCTCGTCGTGCAAAGCGGCCGCGCGGAAGTCGTCGGCCGTCCGGCGCTTTACAGCACCACGGCTTTGTTTTTGGAATACTTCGGTCTGCGCGGCCTCGAAGATTTGCCCGCCGCCGATGAACTTCGCCGAATTCCCATCGAGCGTCCGCCCGCGCCGGTCACGGTGGATGCGGGACTGGCCACCGCGCCGCCGGAGCAGCTCCAATTGAATGCAAAAGTAAAATTGCCGGAAGAAAAAACTTCTGCGTTGCCGTCGTCGTCACCCGCTGCGAACTAAGGCACAATTTACACTGGTGCGCCGGTTTTGATTTTAATTTTTCATAAACACTTTCCAAGTAAGAGCGAAGCTGGTTGACATAATTAAATCATTTGCATTATCAAATACCCCATGAAGCATGCAAGAGTCATGTGGGTGGCCACAGGTATGTCGGTGTTGTTTCTTCTGCTCACCGTCACGGCTTGTAGAAAAAATAATCCGCCCGTTTCTCAGGCAATCAACCCAACCGCTGCGGTCACTTCGGTGGATGAACGGAAACAGCAAAGATACCAGTGGAATTTGGACACGCTGGTCCAACCTTACGAGCACGCTGGCTATGCAAATCCCGAATGGGACGCCTCCGCCAAGCTGGCACTGACTGAATTCGCCCGCGTCCGCGCCAACCTCGCAAACCAAGACGAACCTTGGTTGCAAATCATTTCCACAAACGTCGCCGCCGCCGTTCGATCTGGCTGCAAAGACCCGATGATCAATTATTTGTTTATCAAGTTTGCAATGGATGAGACCAATAGCAAGGAGGCGTTCTCCGATGCTTTTGTTACAATGCAGAGGTCAATGAACACCAGCGTGTATCCTCCGGTCAGGAAATTTTACGCCACAGTCAGGACTCTTGATCAACTATTTGCCACCTATGGCACAAATTCGCTATCAATTCCGGCGGTTTTAGAAATGGAGGCTCGTTTGTCTCAAAATTTTCTTCCGACAATTCTGGATAAAAAGATGCCGCCGGACGAGGCTTACGAAGTCTGCAAGGAAGTTTTAAAGGAATTCAACGGGGATCAAAAAAACTATACCCAAGCCTATGCCCTTATGGAGAATATAACCTTTCAAAACTGGCCGAATGACTACACTACTTGGCTATTGAAAGGCGAAGCCTACATCCAATTGGCATGGATTGCTCGTGGTGGTGGCTATGCTTACACCGTCACGGAAGCAGGCGCAAAAACTTTTGACGCCGACCTTGCCATTGCCGACCAAGCCCTCACCCATGCATGGGAATTAAATCCTAAAGATGAGCGGATTCCATTTCAAATGATGACTGTAGAATTAGGCCAAGGACAAGGCCGCGACCGAATGGAACTTTGGTTCAAACGCGCTATGGAAATTGATCCGAACGACTACGACGCCTGCTATAAAAAAATGCTTTACTTGGAGCCTAAATGGTATGGCTCGGTAGATGATATGCTTGAATTTGGAAGGTTCTGCGTTCAGAACACCAATTGGGGTGGACGTGTTCCCACTGTTTTGGTGGACGCTCACTTGGATATTCAGCAGCAATTTATTGATGTATCAGAACAAACTAATTACTGGAAAAACCCCGAGGTATGGTCGGACATACAATCCGCTTACAATCGTTGCTTTCAAATCGATCCTGATGCGACGGATTTATATTATTACTACGCCCGTTTCGCCTATCGGGCTGAAGATTGGTCAAAATTGAATGAACTCATTCCGAAACTCGGTTCCAAGAATAATTATGATTTCTTTGGCGGCAAGGATGAGTTTGATAAAATGGTTCAACTCGCCAAAAATCACGCTGGCAAACCGCAATAATTAAACATCAGGCCACCACCGGCTCTGGCCGTTCAACAAAAACCTGTTTGCCCGCGACAATCGTGGCCGTCACCTTGCCCTTGAGTTTCCAGCCGAAGAACGGATTGTTCTTGGATTTGCTCGCGGAATTTTCGCGTTGATAAATCCATTCCGCATCCACATCAAACACCGTCACGTCCGCGTCCGCGCCGACGCTTAAAGTTCCTTTGTTCAAATTCAACAGGCGCGCCGGATTGACCGTGAATTTTGTAATCATATCCGCCAGCGAAATCCGTTTCGTGTGGACAAGTTGCATGAGTGAGAGCGCGAGTTCCGTTTCGAGGCCGGTGATGCCAAACGGTGCGTAATCGAACTCGACTTCTTTTTCGTAATCGCAATGCGGCGCGTGGTCGCTGCACAAAATTTCAATCGTGCCGTCGGCCAGTCCTTCGAGAATTGCCTCGCGGTCGGCGGCGGAACGCAGCGGCGGATTCATCTTGAAATTCGTATCGTAGGCTGGCCATTCCGCCAGCTTGTCGCCTTGGGCTGCGGCGAGAGTTTTTCCGTCAGTCGGCCAAAATTTTTCGCTGCCAGCCACCGCCGCGTCGGACAAAGTAAAATGATGTGCGCAAGCCTCGCCGGAAATCGGCACGCCGCGTTTCTTGGCTGCGCGAATGAGCGCCACGCTGCCCGCCGCGCTCAAGTGCTGGCAGTGAATTTTTGCGCCGGTGAGTTCTGCGAGCAGAATGTTGCGCGCGACAATCATTTCTTCGCCCGCCGCCGGCCAGCCGCGCAGGCCGAGCGCGAGGTTCCAATAACCTTCGTGCATCACGCCGTCCGTCACGAGCGAATAATCCTGACAGTGATCGAAAATCGGCAGGTCGAACATCTTCGCGTATTCGCACGCGCGGCGCATGAGGTCGTTGTTCTGCACGCAATGTCCGTCGTCGGTGATCGCGACCACGCCGGCTTTTTTCAAACCGCCGATGGGCGCGAGCTCCTCGCCCGCGATGTTTTTAGTAATCGCGCCGGCGACAAAAACATTGACTAAGCCTTCGCGTTCCGCGCGTTCGCGGATGAGCGCAACCGTGCCGGCGGAATCAATCGCGGGCGACGTGTTCGGCATACAGACGACGGAAGTAAAGCCACCGCGCGCCGCCGCCGCTGTGCCGGAAGCGATATTTTCCTTTGCCGTCTGGCCGGGTTCGCGGAAGTGGACGTGCAAATCAATGAGACCGGGCGAAACAATTTTCCCCGTCGCGTCGAAATTTTCCACGCCTGCCGGGGCGGAAAGCTGTTTGCCGATGGCGGAAATTTTGCCGTTGAGAACCAAAACATCGGCGATGGCATCAAAATGATTGGCGGGATCAATCACGCGCCCGCCGGTGAGCAGCAGCGAATTCACGCGGCCAGTCTAGCGGCGGCGGATTGACAAGGCAAGCGCGGGCGTTATCATTTGCGCGTTGCGGGTGTAGTTCAATGGTAGAACGGCAGTTTTCCAAACTGCTCACGAGGGTTCGATTCCCTTCGCCCGCTCCATTCAGCTTCAACAACTTGCACAGTTGTGCAGGAAAAGTGCAGTAATTTGGTGAGCTTGCAAATTGTTCGTGGGGCAGGGTTTTCCGGCCAGTTGCGGATGGTAAAGACAGCGTCCATTCCAAATTTTTTATTAAAAGCTTTTTGGTTTTGTTGCGTTGGTTAAGCCCAGCGTTACCACTTGGGTTTAACGCCCAGCACATTGTTTTCCTGGGCATAATCATACCCAGAACCTGCTTTCTCATCCAATCTGGTCAGGCGGCAACATGGCGGACTCTCTTGCTAACTCCATAAATCGGACAAGCCAGACAAATACCCCAGATGATACTATTCAAAGCTGAACACAGAATCAGAGCAAACGTGAAATAGGTGCTACTCACGCCATCCATTAAAATGGATGCCGGTGCGCTCAATATCACAAACATCCACAGGAGAAAGTCGAAGAAATGTGAAGATGGCGAAGCCGGCGCAAAACCAAAGAACTGCCAGAGTGTGACGTGCGCTATGACAGCCATCAGCAATCCGTAGATAAGCCAGAAACATAGAAGATTGCTGGCCGCTACGATGCTCGCTATCTTGATGAACTTCTTCATAGAATCAATGCCACCTAACAGGAATTGTCTTGAATTCTGTGGCCTATTTTAATTGGTCTTGGTCGCAGGGTTTCGGCCACTTTCTGGTTGATTTTACGATTTGTCAAGTTCACTAACCCTGGCAGCGTCCTGATTTGAATTTGGTAGGACGCATCGCTGCCGCACCGCCCCACCAAGCTAACTCAATAATTCGCGCTGCCAGTTCATCAAGTCTGGCGCGTGTTGCTCCCAGTCGCGGGCGAGGTTGCCGAGGACGGATTTGGGCGCGATGAGCGTGGGGTCAATCTGCAATTCCTGCGCGTGGCGGTTGCGGGTTCGTTCCAGTTCGCAAAAACGCTTGAACTCGGCCTCGGTCGGGCGCTGGGAGCGGTGCCGGATTTTTTCCGGGAATTGTTCCGGCGGCACGGCCTGCGCGGCGCGGATGGCGGCGAGCAGGTGTTCGCGGCGGCGCGGGTGCATGCGTGGCGGAATCAGTGGCTCAAACGGCTGCGCTTCGGAGACGGCGACGGCAAGCGCGATCATCGTCTCGTGCGACAAAACAAAAAACGGCGGGCGGCTCGCGGCGACGGCTTCGGTTTCGCGCCAGTGCCACAATTCGCGCAGGACGGCGAGCGCGGGACTTTCCAGAAACGTGCTCCCCTTGATGCGCCAGACGTCGTCGGGGTCAATGACGGGCGGCACGGAACTTTCCGCGATGAGCCGCGCGCAACTTTCCTGATGCCACGCGAGGCGATTTTTGGCGGTGAGTTCGGCGCGCAGTTTTTCTTCCAGCGTCTTGAGATGCTTCGTGTCGTTGCGGGCATAGTCAATCATGCGCGGCGTGAGCGGGCGCTGCGCCCAGTCGGCTTTCTGCGGGCCTTTGTCGAGCTTGATGCCGAGAAATTTTTCCACGAGCGCGCCGAGGCCAAATTGTTTTTCGCCGAGCAAACGCGCGGCGAGCATGGTATCGAAAATTTCCGTGGGCGTGAAGTCGTGATGTTTCTTCAGCAGCCGCAAATCGTAGTCGGCGGCGTGAAAAATCAATTCGCGGCCAACGAGCGCGTCGAGGAACGGATTGATGTCCATGTCCGCGAGCGGGTCCACGAGGCGGTCGCCGGCGGTGGTGCTGATCTGGATGAGGCAGACTTTTTCCGGGTAGGCGTGGAGGCTGTCGGCCTCGGTGTCAATCGCGAGCCACGCGGCGGATTTCATCACGGGCAAAAACGCGGCGAGCTTTTCTTGGGTGTCAATCACGGTGCGGCCAGTTTGCCGGAAGCGCGGGCGTTTGAAAAGATTTCCTGCAAGTTTGAACGCGCGTCCGCTTGTCAAATCCAAGCGAGTGGTCTATCGTCGCCTCATGTCGTTGAAGAAACATCTCGTGTTCGCCGCGCTGCTCGGTTGTGGCGCGCACGGCGCGCTGGCCGACACCGTTCAGCTCCGCGACGCCTCGGCCATCACCGGAAAAATTCTCGCCGAGAAGCCCGATACGCTGGTCGTGGACGTGGGTTACACTGTGCTGCTGATTCCGCGCGCTGTCATCACCAGCATCACGAAGTCCGGTGCCACGGCGACCGCCGTGAACGCCGAGCCATCGGCGGATGGACAATTTTATGCCGCGACCACCAAGCCCGCGGTCGCGCGCGATGTGAGTTCGCTCGTGCAGCAGATCGGCGAGGCCGTGGTGCAGGTGCGCACGCCGGAAGGTCTCGGCTCGGGATTTTTCATCAACGCCGACGGCTATCTCATCACGAACTTCCACGTCATCGAGGGCGAGACGGAAATTTCCGTGGAAGTTTATCAGGAAAAAAACGGCCAGCTCGACCGCGAGACTTACCGGCAGGTCAAGATTGTCGCCATCAATAAATTTCACGACCTCGCGCTGTTGCACATCGAGGACAAGGATGCGCCGAAGTTCAAGCCGGTCACGCTCGGCAGTTCCGACGCGCTGAATGTCGGCGACGGCGTGTTCGCCATCGGCAGCCCGCTCGGCCTCGAACGCACGGTGACGCAGGGCATCTTGAGCACCAAGACGCGGCAGCTTGAGGGCGAACTTTATTTGCAGACGAGCACGCAGATCAATCCCGGCAACAGCGGCGGCCCGCTCTTCAACCTCGCGGGCGAAGTCGTGGGCGTGACGAACATGAAGATCACGTTCGGCGAAGGCCTCGGCTTTGCGATCCCCGTGGAGCTGGTGAAAAGTTTTCTCGATCATCGCGACGCGTTCGCGTATTCCACCGACAACCCGAACAATCCGTTCCGCTATCTTGACCCGCCGAGCCGGACCAAAACCAAGCCGACCGACAAATAAGTTTCCGGCGAAATTGTAATGGACGGCAAAAGGGATTCTGGTTTAATGGCGCATCACCACGCGCAACCAACCATGAAAAAACTTTTGGCCGTCGCACTTTTTGTTTTTACCGCCGTTCTGAATTCTTTCCCGGCTTCGACCAACCAGCCGCCGACTTCGGCGGAACAGTTGCGCAGTGAATTTGAAGCGGCGATGAAAGCGAAAGATATTGATGGCATTTTAGCTCTCTTTTATCAGGCGGGCGTTTCAAACAAAAACATCGCTTGGATCCATAAAAGTGATTGGTCGAAAGCGTTCCAAGAACATCCAAGAAGCCATCTGGACGGCTTGGCTGAACTCAAGCCTCGATTTGAAGAAGACAGCTACGAAAAGGTAGCAAATGGATTCCAAATGAAGCCGAATCTTTCCGTCCAGGGAAATATTCATGCCACATTTACGCTTGGTTCTCTCGGTCCGGGTGCCATTGAAAGTTTTCTTAGTGCGGACACATATATCCCCTACGGAGAAACGAACGGTTGTTTCTATCTTGCAGGAACCACCATTCAAAAAATCTACGAACCGAAAGTGCCTGAAAAAATATTAACTGTGAAGGTATCGGCAGGTCTTTGGTCAGAACCAGTGGCATTCACTGGCACTTATACTTATGTTCAAAATAACAAGGAAATTGAAAAAACAATAAATGGGACAAATACAGTTCTTGAAACTTTTTGGGGTGATTATGTTAAATCCTGCACCGTGCAAAAAACCGATGGAGGCAAAAATTCGGTCAAGCTCGAAATTGAGGTAAGCGTCATAAAAGACCCAAAAGAGAAAATACTCATTCCAACGACTATCTTCTCCGGCGAAACGACTTCAACCAACGATTCAATCGCCTACGAAAGAAAAAATTAATTTTCTATGACCGCCGCAATTTTGCTGTAACCTGTCCGCCGCCCGTCGCGTATGCCCTATTAACACCGGCAGCCAAACGCTCCGGCCAAAACGAAACCGCCATCCCGTGTTCATAATTATGAAGTCAAACCTCTGGAAACTCACCTTGTGCGCCGCCTGCCTTTGTGCCGGCAGCCTGGCCGTCCGCGCCGACATCGCGCCGGCGGAAAATCTCCTGCCGGCGGACACGCTGGCGTTCTTCACCGTGCCGGACGCCAATGCGTTCCGCGCCGCCGGCCAGATCGCGCCGCAGATGATGTTTTGGAACAGCGACGCGATGAAGCCGTTTCATGACAAGTTCATGGCCAAGTTCAACGAGAAGTTCGTCGCGCCCATCGAACAGAATCTCGGCATCAAGTTCGCGGATTTTCTCGCGCTGCCGCAGGGCCAGTTCACGCTCGCCTTCACGGTCAACGGCTCGAACGGCCATGACAGCGTGCCGCCGGGCATCCTCCTGCTGCTCGACGCGAAGGATCAAAGCGCGCTGTTGAAAACGAATCTCGCCACGCTCACGAAAAAATGGACGGACGCCGGTCGCACGTTGCGCACGGAAACCATCCACGGCCTCGCCTTCACCGTCGTGACGATGAACAGCAATGATTTCTCCGGCATCCTGCCCACGCGCCCGCCCGTCTCTGAAATCGGCCAGACCCCGCCGCCGCCGCAATCGGTGCAGATTTATTTCACGCAGTATGGTTCGCTGCTCGTCGCGGGCAACTCCGCCGGCGTCGTTGACGCCGTCGCCGCGCATCTGACCGGCGGCAGCATCCCGGCCATCGCGGACGACGCGACGTTCGCCGCCGACAAACTCTCGCAGTTCCGTGACGCGCCGACGTATTACGGCTGGTTCAATGCCGTCAAAGCTATCAGTCTCCTGTCGCTCGCCGGCAGCGCGGACGACAATGCGTCTCCGATGGGACAATTTAGTCCGAGTGTAATCCTTGGCGCCACCGGCCTCGGCAGTTTGAAATCCGTCAGCTTCGCCGTGCGCGAAAAACCGGATGGTTCCAGTATCGCGCTGCACCTCGCCGCACCGGAAGCCGCGCGCAGCGGGTTGCTGAAAATTCTCGCGCTGCCAGCGAAGGATGCTGGCATCCCGGCGTTTGTGCCCGCCGACGCCATCAAGTTCACGCGCGTCCGGCTGGACGGCAAACAGACCTGGGCCGAACTGCAGAAGATGGTTGCCGACATCTCGCCGCAATGGCTGGCCTATCTGAACTCCGGCATTGACATGGCTAACACGCTCGCCCAAACGAAAGACCCCAGCTTCGACCTCCGCAACAACCTGTTCGGTAATCTCGGCGACGACATCATTTCCTACGGTAAACCGCCCACCGGCGACTCACTCGCCGATTTCGCCAACGCGCCCGAAATCTATCTCGTCGGCGTCGCGAACCCGGATCAAGTCGTCAGCAGCATCAAGAATCTCGCCTCGCTCGCCGCGCCGCAGGACAGCGCCACCGCGCCGCGCGATTTTCTCGGCCACAAGATTTACACCATCGCCCTGCGTCAGCAGCCGATCATTGGTGACGTCGCCACGACTCCGCCGCCGAATTATCTCTACTTGAGCGCGAGCAGTTCCTATCTGGCCATCACCAAAAACACCAGCATCCTTGAGGAATTTCTGCGCAGCCCCGAAGCCGACAAACCCCTGCGCGAAGCCCCCGGCATCGCCAGCGCCGCGAGCCGTGTCGGCGGCACAGGTGGCGGGATGTTCGGCTACGAAAACCAGCGCGAAACCATGCGCGCCGCGTTCAAGCTCCTGAAATCCTCCACCGATAATGCCACCGTGAACATGATCCCGCCTGCCGTGCGCGACTGGGCGGATTTCACGCTGTTGCCGGATTACGACACCGTGGCCAAGTACTTCTATCTCTCCGTGACCAGCGGCAGTTCCGACGCCAACGGCCTGACGCTGAAAATCTATGCGCCGCGCCCGCCGCAGTTGAACTGAAAGATTCCGCGCCAAACTTCAATCGTTGCCCTGGTTCGCCGGGGCAACGATTTTTTAATTTTGAAATCCAGCGGAGCAGGGGAAAGCCAGCCCGTCGGCACCGGAGCGGCGAAAATAATTGTCTGATTTTCCGGTGTGGCGGTCATAATCTCTCAAATGCGTGATGCCAACGACATGGAATTGGTGCGGGAATA
>PLHK01000066.1 GCA_003139955.1 Limisphaerales bacterium | reverse complement strand
TACGTGGACGACAAGGTGAAGGATTATATCGTGGACCTGGTCTGCGCGACGCGCGATCCGGACCATTACAAGATCGCAGTGAAGGAGTTCATCCAGCTCGGCGCCTCGCCGCGCGCGACGATCGCGCTGACGCTGGCGGCCAAGGCGTATGCGTTCCTCAAGGGCCGCGGCTATGTCACGCCGCAGGATGTCAAGAGCATCGGCATGGATGTGCTGCGCCACCGCGTGGCGATCACGTACGAGGCCGAGGCCGAGGAGAAGACGAGCGAGATCATCATCCAGAAAATATTTGATGAACTGCCGGTGCCGTGAGGAATCACGCCATGATTTCGCGTAAACTCACAAGCAAAGCCGGCCCGGGCGGGCCGCCCGCAGGCTTTTTATCGCAACCGGCGGCGCAAGTCGGCGGGATTGCGGGTGCCATGCCAGACCGCAATCACTTTGATTTCGTTGTGATTTTCGTTCACGACAAAGTAAAGGGTGTAGGGCCAGTTAATCACCTGCGCTTTACGGCCTTTTCGACCGGCTTTGGAAAAGAAAAATGGATGGGAAGAAATGGCGTTGATCACCTGGTTCACTTCCAGCACGAAACGAATCCCGAGACCTTCGGATTCTGCCTCGTATCTGGCAACCGCCTCCCGAAATTCTATGGATGCCTCCGCTTCGTGAACAACCCGAAAGTTCATTTTTTGTATTTGAGCAGCATTTCTTCACGCAGCTCTTCCCATGGCGTTCCACGTCCGGGATGCTTCAGAGCGTCTTCGGCCCGGCGGTCAAGCTCGGCGGCCTGCTCCGGCGACAATTCGTCGTCGAAGCCGCCAAACTCCTCCCACACCTTTTCGGCGACGTCGTACCGCTCCTCCGGCGGCAGCCGGCGGATTTGTTCCAAAATTTCAGACGCACTCATGACGTTAATTTACCCCGTTAACGCGTCCGTGCAAGCAGAGTTTTCCCCCGCATGATCCCGCGCGAAATCCTCAAAAAAATCCGGCAGATCGAGCTGCGCACCAACCGCGTGGTGACGGAATCGCTGGCGGGCGCGTATCACAGCGTCTTCAAGGGCCAGGGCATGAATTTCGACGAGGTGCGCGAATACCAGCCCGGCGACGACGTGCGCGCGATTGACTGGAACGTCACCGCGCGGATGAATCATCCGTTCATCAAGAAGTTCGTCGAGGAACGCGAACTCACGCTCATGCTCGTCGTGGACGTGAGCGGCTCCGGTTTGTTCGGCTCGCGCGACCAATCCAAACGCGAAATCGCGGCGGAAATTGCCTCGGTGCTGGCGTTTTCGGCGATTCGCAACAATGACAAAGTCGGCCTGATTCTTTTTTCCGATGAAGTGGAAAAATTTATTCCGCCGCGCAAAGGCCGCAGCCACGTCCTGCGCGTCATCCGTGAAGTTTTATTTTTTGAACCGAAACGGCGCGGCACGGATTTGAACGAGGCGCTGGAATTTTTGATGCGCGTGCAATCGCATAAGGCCATCGTGACGGTGATCTCAGATTTCCTCACGCCGGCGGACGGCGGCAAATTGTCGCGCGCGCTGCAAACCTCGCTGCGCATGGCCAATCGCAAGCACGATGTCGTGGCCGTGCAAATCACGGACAAGCACGAACTGGAATTGCCCGCGCTCGGCCGTTTGATTTTGGAGGACGCCGAGACCGGCGAAATTTTGGAAATCAATACCGACAACAAGACGCGACGCGATGTTTTTGCATTGCGCCAGCAAAAACAAATTGGCGAATTGGCGAAGCAGTTCCGTTCGTCGGGCATTGATTCGATTCAACTGCGCACGAACGAAGCTTATGGCGTGACGCTGGGCCGATTTTTTGAGACGCGAGAAAAACGGAGATTGCGAGGATGACAAACGCCGTCACCAACGACATCCGCGACATCAAGCCGCCACTGGAAATTCCCAACGGCTGGGCATGGCTGTGGTGGACACTCGGAACCGTTGCCGCGCTGGCGATTTTATTTTTAGTTTTTCGCTGGTGGCAAAAACAGCGTGCCCAAATTTCAATTGCGCCGCCGATTCCCGCGCATGTCCGCGCGAAGCAAAAATTGGAAGAAGCGCTCGCGCTGATTTCGCAGCCGAAAGAATTTTGCGTTTTGGTTTCCGACACGGTCCGTTTTTATCTCGAAGAACGGTTTGATTTTCGCGCGCCGGAACGGACGACCGAGGAGTTTTTACGTGAGTTGAACGCGACCGATTTGCTGTTGCGGGAACAAAAGGAATCGCTCGGAAAATTTTTGCAAAACTGTGACTTGGTGAAGTTCGCCAAATATGAGCCAGGCGAGCCGGAACTGCGCGAGCTTTATAGTTCGGCGATGCACTTGATTGATGAGACGTCGGATATAGAAATACCGCAGGCAGCCACAACCACCCGGGTGGGATTGCAAAAGGGGAACGCCACCCCGCCGCCTCTGCCAAATGCCGCGAAGGGCCGAATATTCGCGATCACCGGCGCGTTGTTGCAGATTGGGCCGGTGATCTGGCTCGTATTCTTTATCAGGGCGGTGATCCGGTTGGTGGCTGCCGTCCAAGGTCTGCCCGGCGGCGTGAACTCTGACGAGTTTCATACGATGCTGCAAGCGGAGGTGCAAAAGTTCAGTGGATTATTGAGCTGGTTTGTGTGGCTGGCAGCATTGGTCGGTCTGGGGTTGATGATGGTGGCCTTGTTGTCGCTATACTACCGAGCAAAATGGTTTTTTTGGTTCGTGGTGGTCTACGGTGTACTAATCCTGTGGGCGATTCCATTGGGAACGGCGGCAGGAATATTTTATCTGGTTTATGCATGGCAACACCGGCGGGAATTTTCGCGGCCCGTGCCGCCCGATTTGAAACAATGACCTTCGCCCATCCATATTTTCTGTTGCTGCTCTTGCTGCTGCCTTTGCTGGCGTGGCTGAAAGGCAAGCGCGGGGCGCCGCCGGCGTTTTTGTATTCGTCGGTGAAACTAGTCGAAGGTTTGACGCGTACACGGCGTTCGCGCGCAGGTAATTTACTCGCGGCATTGCGCTGGCTCACGCTCGCCATTTTTATTTTTGCGCTCGCGCAGCCGCGTTTGTCGAAAAGCACGACGGAAGTGAAGGCCAGCGGCATTGACATCGTGTGCGCGCTGGATTTGTCCGGCAGCATGACCACCGGCGACTACATCGTCAACGGCCAGCAAGTCAGCCGCATTGACATGGCCAAGCCCGTCCTGAAGCAATTCATCGAAGGGCGTCCCAACGACCGCATCGGCCTCGTGGTTTTTGCAGCGCAGGCGTTCATCGCCTCGCCCATGACGCTCGACCACGATTATTTGCTCGAAATCGTCGACCAGCTCGGCATCGGCACAATCAATTCGGACGCGACGGCGATTGGCGATGGCATCACGACGGCACTGAACCGGCTGCGCGATCTGAAATCAAAAAGCAAAATCATCGTGCTGATGACGGACGGCGGAAACAATTCCGGCAAGATTGATCCAATCACGGCGACGCACGCGGCGCAGGCGCTGGGCGTGAAAATTTACACCATCGGCCTCGGCAACCGGGAAATTGTGCAACAAATGGGTTTGCCGCCCGGATATTTGCCGGACGAAGATACGTTGCAGCAAATCGCGGACATGACCGGCGGCCGATATTATCGCGCGGACAATGCGGAAAAATTCCAGAAAATTTACGCGGAAATTGACAAGCTGGAAAAAACCGAGGCGACGATCAGCAAATACACGGAATACAAAGAATTGTTTCCGTGGTTTGTTTTGGGCGGATCGGCGCTTTTGTTGATCGAAATTTTGCTGGCGCAAACAATTTTTAGAAAATTGCCATGAGATTTGAACATCCAAATATCCTTTGGCTCTTGCTCGTGATTCCGCCGGCGATGGTTTTACTTTTTTGGTTCGCAAACCAGCAGAAACAAAAATTGCTCGCGCAATTTGTCTCGGCGCGCTTGCTGCCGGTGTTGACCACGGGCATTTCTCCGGCGCGACAAAAATTGCGTTTTACATTTTTGATTTTGGCCGTTGCGCTTTTGGTCGTTGCATTGGCCCGTCCGCAGTATGGAATTGATTCGGAAGAAGTGCAGCAAAATGGATTGGACATCGTTGTCGCGGTGGACACTTCCAAATCCATGCTCACGACGGACATTGCGCCGGACCGTCTCGAACGCGCCAAACTCGCCGCGCTGGAATTGATGCAGACCGCCAAGGCCGACCGGCTCGGCCTCGTCGCGTTTGCGGGCGACGCGTTTTTGGAATGTCCGCTGACGATCGACGACACGGCGTTCCAGCAAAGCGTGCAGGCGCTGAACGTGAATTCCATTCCCGAAGGCGGCACGGCGCTCGCAGCGGCGATCAACACCGCGCTCACGGCGTTCAAGGAAAAAGGCCATCACAAGGCGCTCGTACTGCTGACCGACGGCGAGGACAACGACAGCGAACCCGGCGCGCTCGCAGCGGCGCAAAACGCGGCGAAGGACGGATTGAAAATTTTTACGATTGGGATCGGAACCGCCGCCGGTGATTTGATCCGCGTGACGGATGCGAACGGAAATTCCGATTACGTCCGCGACGAGCAGGGCAACGTCGTGAAATCGCATTTGAATGAAAATTTGCTCCAGCAAATCGCCGGCGCGACGGGGGGATTTTATCTGCCGTTGCGCGGCGCGGACACGATGGACACGCTTTACGAGCGCGGGCTGGAGCCGTTGCCGAAATCGGAGAGCAGCGAAAAACTCATCCGGCGTTATCACGAGCAATTTCAGTGGCCGCTGGCGATTGCGATTTTATTTTTGCTGGCGGAAATGTTTTTGCCCGAAAGAAAGTCCAAAGTCCAAAGTCCAAAGTCCAAAGTTGAAGCGGCGGCGGTTGCAATTTTAATTGCGTTTTTATTTTTGCCGGTCGTCGCAAACGCTTCGCCAGCGAGCGCGTTGAGCGATTACAAATCTGGAAATTACACCAACGCGCTGGCGGAATTTTCGCGGCTGGCGGAAATCCAGACGAACGATCTGCGCTTGGTTTTCAACGCGGGCGCGGCGGCGTATCGCGCGACGAATTACGACGCGGCGTTGCAAAATTTTCAGCTCGTGACGTTGTCGCCCGATTTGAAATTGCAGCAGCAGGCGTTTTACAATCTGGGCAACACGCTTTACCGGATGGGCGAATTGAAATTCACGCCGAGCGCGGAAGGCTTGGACGCGATGGTGGAAACGTGGACGAATGCCGCACAATGTTACGCTCACGCGGTGCAATTGAACACGAACGATGCGGACGCGGCGTTCAATTTTTCTTTCGTAAAAAGCCAGCTAGATTTGATCGCGCAACTGCGCGAAGCGATACGGCGCGCGAAATTTGAGGCCGACGATGCGGTGCGCCGCGCAGAATTTCATCGCGCGCTGGAAATCATGGAGCAGTTGACGCAAAACAAGATTGCGGCGAAACAATTTCAAGACTACACCAAAAAATTGAAGGACATTGATGCGATTGCCACGCCCAATTCAAAATAGTCTGCTGCCATTGCTGCTGGTTTTTGCCGCGCAGAAAGTTTGCGCGCAGCTCGCGCCTGCCGATGATTTTTTCAACGGCGGCGCGCAAGCTTATATTTCCAACAACATACCGGCTGCGTTGGAGCGCACGGAAGACGGCCTGAAGCTTTATCCTGATGACGTGAAGCTGAAAAAGCTGGAGGAATTATTGAAGCAAAAAAACCAGCAACAGCAGCAACAGAGTCAGTCGCAGCAACAAAAGTCGGACAGCCAGAAAAACCAGCAACAACAAAATCAACAATCGCAAAAAAACAGTTCTCAAGACCAGCAGAAATCCGACGAGCAGAAGCAAAACCAGTCTAATCAAAAAACGAACGGACAGCAAAATCAGCCTGAGCCGCAAAAGTCGGCGGACGAACAAAAGAATGGCGACAAATCCGATAATCAAAATGGCGACGGCCAGCCGATCAAGCCGGGACAGATGACGGCGGAAGAGGCAAAGCGTTTGCTGGATGCGCAAAAAGGCGACGAGCAAATTTTGCAGATGAAGCCGCAGGACAAGCCGCGTGATCCCAATCGTCCGGTCAAGGATTGGTGACTTTAATTGGTAAATTAATCCGGCAATTTTTACGCGACTGACTTTGCTGGCCTAAATATCCCAATCGCCGGTTTGGAGATAGGGCTTTAATTTTTCCTTGAGCGTTTCACGGCCGCGATGGATGAGCGACTTCGTCGCGGACAAAGAGCTATTCAGAATTTCCGCAATTTCTTCGTAGCTCATTTCGTCTTGTCGGCAGAGCAGAATGGCGGTGCGCTGGTTTTCAGACAGTTCGTCGAGGGCTTCCTCGATTTTTTTGGCGAGTTCGCCGTGCAGCACATTTTCGGTGGGCAGGAAAACTTTTTTATCCTCATATTGGCGCTGCGGCTGGTCGTCGTGTTCGGCGTGAGTTTCTTCGAGGGATTCGGCAGGATGGCGCGAGCGGCGGCGAATTTCATTCAGACACAAATTGCGCGCGATGGTGAAGAGCCAGGTGGAAAACTTGGCGGTGCGCTGGTAGCGGGCGCGGGATTTCCAGACTTGGAGAAACGTGTTTTGCGCGACGTCCTCGGCTTCGGTATCATCGCGCAGCGTGCGGAAAACGAAGTTGAAGAGCGGCTGCTGGAATTTCTCGACCAGTTCGACAAACGCCGCGCGGTCGCCGCGTTTCACACGGAGCATCAGGGCGGCATCGGGATCGGTTTGGTCGGGCATCGTCGCGCCAAGTTTATCCAACCCCGCACGGGCGACAAGGTTTCGCTGGCGGCGGCGGTATCAAAGCATTAACTTTTGCGCCCGTGCAGGACCTGCTCAAAAAAATCGAGGCCGCCGCCGAGGTGCGCCTCGCCTTTTCACCCAGCGCCACCCCGGCGGAAAAACTCGCGCGCTACAAGACTTTTCTCAAGGTCGAATCCCATCGCCTGAAGCTGTGGCATCGCGCCGGCGCGGACGGCAAGGAAATTTGTCAGGGCCGGGCCATGATCCTCGACGTATTGCTGCGGCATCTTTGGGACACGGCGAAGAAAAATCTGACGACGCAGGCGCAGAAGGAATTTCCGCCGATTGCGTTGGTGGCGATCGGCGGGTTTGGCCGCGCGGAGTTGAATCCGCACAGCGACATTGATTTCATGTTCCTGCACGAGGGACAGGTGGCGGTGGGCAAATCACTGCCTTATCTCGCGAAGCTGATTGACGGCGTGCTGTATCCGCTGTGGGACATCGGCCTGAAAGTCGGCTACTCGGTGCGCGACCTTGACGATTGCGTGAAGGTGGCGAACTCCGACATGCAGTCCAAAACCGCGCTCATCGAGTCGCGGCTGATCGCGGGGAACGAAAATCTGTTCGCGAAATTTCAAAAGACGGTCGTGCAAAAATGCGTCCTCGGCTACGAGGAAAAATACATCGCCGCGCGCCTCGAAGACCAAGCGACGCGCCGGGCCAAGTTCGGCAACTCCGCGTGCATGCAAGAGCCGAACGTGAAGAACGGCTGCGGCGGCCTGCGCGATTTCCAAAATCTTTTGTGGATGGCCTTCTTCAAGTATCGCACGCGGACGGTGCGGGATTTACAGGCGCAGGAATTTGTCAGCGAGGCGGAATGCAAACAGCTCGAGGCTGCGTATGAATTCCTGCTGCGCGTGCGGACGGAGCTGCATTACAACACCAACCGCCCGCAGGACGTGCTGGGGAAAAATTTACAGCCCGCCGTCGCGACCAACCTCGGCTACGCCGACCGTTCGCCGAGCAAGCGCATCGAGAAATTCATGCGCGACCTCTACGTCCACATGAGAAACGTCTATCTCATCACGCGCACGCTGGAGCAGCGCATGGCTCTGCTCTCGCCGCAGCAGACGAGCCGGCTCGCTCGGCTGCGGCGGTTGCTGCCCGGGGCCACACCGCGCAAGATGCCCGAGCCGGTGGACGGATTTTTATTTGTGGCCGGCGAAATCCGCGCGGCGAACAACCGCATCTTCCGCGATTCGCCGCGCCGGCTCATGCGGGTTTTCCTGCACGCGCAGCAACGGCATTTGGCGCTGCATCCCGACCTCGCACAACTGATCCGCAACCAGCTTTCACTGGTGAACCGCGAGTTCCTGAACGACGAGCATGTGCGCGAAACTTTTTTGACCATCCTCGAACGGCGCGGCGAGGTGTCGCATATTTTGCGCGCGATGCACGAGGTGAATTTTCTCGGCAAATACATTCCCGAATTCGGCAAGCTGACCTGCCTCGTGCAGCATGAGTTTTATCACCAATATGCGGCGGACGAGCACACGCTGGTCTGCCTCGAACAGCTCGACAAAATCTGGGAGGCGCAGGAACCGCCCTATCGTAACTACACGCCGATTTTGCAGAACCTCGAACATCCCGGCCTGCTTTACCTCGCTCTGCTGTTGCACGATGTCGGCAAAGCCGCGCCGCACGAAAAAGGCCAGCACGCCGAAGTCGGTGCGGCACTCGCGATGCGCGCCGCCAAACGTCTCCAACTCGACCCGGCAGCGGCGGAAACGGTGAGGTTTCTCGTCGAAAACCACCTGCTTCTGGCCATGGTGTCGCAGCGGCGCGATTTGGACGACCCGTCGGTCATCCGTGGTGTGGCGCGGCAGATCGTCACGCCGGAAAAATTAAATCTGCTCGCGCTGCTGACCTTCGCCGACTCGCAGGGCACGAGCGATAAACTGTGGAGTGGCTTCAAGGACTCGTTGTTGTGGCAGATCCATTCCCGTGTGCTGGCACTGCTGACCGGCGGCACGGAATTTATCCGCGCCACCGAAAAAGCCCGGCAGGAAACGCGCGAACTCGTCCGCGAACTGGCGCCGCGCCGCATCACCGACGAAGAACTGGATGCGCATTTCAGCCAGTTGCCGCAACGCTATTTTGAAATCTATACGCCCGCGCAGATCCAGGACGATCTGGAGCTGACCCACCGGTTCATGCACCGGCTGATTCTGGAAGGCCAGCGCGCGCTGGCTCCGGTCACGGCGTGGATTGACGAACGCGACCGCGGCTATAGTCTCGTGAAAGTCTGCACCTGGGATCGCGCGGGCTTGTTCGGCAAAACCACCGGCTGCTTGAGTGCCGCCGGCCTGAACATTCTCGGCGCACAGATTTTTACGCGGGGCGACGGCATTGTGCTGGACACTTTTTTTGTCAATGACGCGCGCACCGGCAATCTGGCCGGCGCGGAGCAGCGCGAAGAATTTTCCGACCTGCTGGAAAAAGTTTTGACCGGCGAGACGGTGGATTTTCCGACGCTCATCGCCCGGCAGACCGCTTCCCGTTCAAGCTATTCGGCCTATCTCGGCGAACGGCTGGACACGCAAATCCGCTTTGATAACGAGACTTCAGAGGAACGCACCTTGATCGAAATTGAGACCGAAGATAGGCTGGGATTGCTTTACACGATTTCACAGACATTCACAGAACTGAACTTGGACATTGCCGCCGCACGCATCGTGACGGAGCGTGGCGCGGCGATCGATAGTTTTTATGTGAGCGCGGTGGGCGGTGGAAAAATCACCGCCCCGGAACGGCTGGAACATTTGGCCAGCCGACTGCGTGAAGCCATTGGGAAACTGGAAGCGGCGGTTTAATCCGCCAAACCAGTTGCGGGTCGCTCAGTGGTCTGATAGAAATTGTCAGAGCACTCTGGCTGGCCGGGCCAAAGCGCAGGCGGGTGTGGTTCAATGGTAGAATGTGGCCTTCCCAAGGCTGAGACGAGGGTTCGATTCCCTTCACCCGCTCCATTCGTAATCAACGACTTACATAAGAAAAGTGCTACAGATGCAAGTTGTTACTAAATAAATATTTATGTAACAGTGCAGGAAGATTGTTCTGTTGAAGAGTAAATTTTCGTGGTCATGATCCATACTTTCGGTAGTTTTTCGGTGAAATTCTGTTTTTTTTGAAATACCTTCAAAATTCTCTCTTTAGGGAATAGAACTGCTTAAACTTTTGTCCGTGAAAACTATTATATGAATCTGAGGTTGCCGCACAACTCGCCTTATTTGATGCCATCGAGAAAATGAAAGAGATTGCCAAGAAGCGAACTACTTCGCTCAATTAACGGTTTTTCAAACCCGCCGCCGGGCATTGCGACTCAGTGGTATGAGATTCAAAAATAGATTTTTTCAGGACAATTTTTATGCGCGTTGTAAATCCAGACGGAGATTTTTTTGAATCTGCTTGCGCCAATTATTTACCACTTGCGCCTGCTTCGCATAATCCGGCCATTTCAATACGGCGGCACGAACTTCCTCGACGATGGCCTCGGCGCGACCGCGCTTCATCAATGCACTTTTTGCACACGCACGAAAATCCGCCAGCGTAAAACCGTCGCGCTTCCCGTTCATCGTCATCTGATGCGTTGCCGTCCAATCGCCGGACGGATTGTAGCTGTAAGTCACATCAAAAGCCGGGGTGAGCGACCAACATCCAGCCTTGTCCATCAAGAATGCGATGTTCTTAACATGGTCGTCCTGATTCCGTGCGATGATGTTGAATGCCATCCGGCGGAACTGTTCTTCCACCGCTGCCATCGGCAGGTTCAACTGACGGATGGTCAGCAAAGCCTGTTCGTAGGAATATGCGCCAGCATGGTTGAAATCAAAATGTGCCAGCGCGCAGAGTGATTGCATATGCAATTTTTCGCCGCCCGCCAGTCGGTCAAAACGGCGCGTCATAAAATGCCGTCGACCGCCTTCCTCCAGCAAACGGCACTCGCTCATGTCCACACCCGCTGCTTTCGCCATCATTGAATACGCGTATTCAATCGCGCCGTAGCCTTTCGGGTCTTCAAGCTCCTTGTCCTTGTTGCCGGTCACGCCGTCAAATTTTAACAGCCAGTAATCGAATCCCTTTCCGGCTTCGACCTGTCCCGAACGCACTTCGTTCGTTTCACGATTCCAAGCGATGATGGCTTTCGCCCGCGCGCCACCGGCGGAAGTGCCCACACGCAAAATGTCGCTCAACGCACTTTTACGTTTTTCGCTGGCAAACGTGGCTTTCAAATTCCGACGATGCGTCAAAACTTCTGAGGCCAGTTTGACCAGCGCATCAATCTCAATTTTCTTGGCCCGCTGCGGTTTCGGCCCGATGGATGGCGCGAATTCCAAAGCACCCATGCCGCGTGTGCCGGTGTAGCAAAGACGTTCAACAGCATTGAAACTTTCGGGCGTCCGTCCCTGCGTTGCCAGCCACGCATCAATCAGGGTGTTACCAAACCGATCCGGCAATGAGTCCGCCAGCAAACCGGGCAGGCCGTGAAACGTCCGTTGCGGCAATTCTGGGAAAACATAAATCCGGTCGCTCAACGGCATGGTGATCGGTGAAATCTCAATGCCGCTTTGGGCAAATGCCGGATCATACTGGAACGCCGCACTGCTGCCGCCATCTTCCAGTGAAACCGCGCCGATGGTGCGTCCCCAAAGTTTGACTTCGGCCATCGTCATGGTTTATCCCCCCATTGCCATTTTTTAGCGGACGGCTTGGCGGTTTTTGTGATAGAGGCGCGCTGCCGCTGTCGGCCACGCAGCTTTAATTGAGCGACCGGGCTGGGCACGGGTTCGGAAACGAGGGTGTCGAGACGCTCCAGCACGCCTAGCACGCGGCACACCCGGATGAAACCCGACAACTGGGTTGCCACGGCCCCCGATTCCAGTCGTTCCACGGTGCGCTTGGAAACTCCGGCCTGCTCAGCTAGTTGGCCTTGGGTCAGATTGCGTTCCAGCCGGATACGGGCCAGTCGTCCACCCAGTTCCGCGATCACCACATCATCGGTGGCTTGTTTGGTTATTTTCATAACACGCCTAATATGGCGAATAATGTTCTATTTGTCAACTAATTCGCCATATGTGACGAACTTGGATTAAAATTATGAATCGTCACTTGAGACGATTACGGTTCAGGCAAAGCCTTATCTCGCCATTCGTGGCACTTTGCGAGTCCGCCATGACCAACGCGGGCTTTTGCTGTGTTTTGCTAAACGCTCATTTTAGTTCACAGCTACAGTTCTGCTCCGCAAGATCCGGGTGGTGAATAATTCATGCTTGATGAGTTCTTCCATTTGGGCAGTTTCGTCACCATGAGCGATCCGAATCCGTTAAACTGGTTGGACGGTTCCCTCGAACGTCTGGACGCGCGTCACCTGCTGACAGACGATCAGAAAATCCGTTTGCTGACGGCGCTGCACGGCAATCTGCGGATTGAGCCGCTGCCGCGCTCGCGCGAGGGCGATTTGAGATATTTGAACTTGGACGGTGAATGCAGCTGGGCTTGGCGGCAGGAATTTCTGGGACTCACCATGATGAACGGGCCGATTTCCGTTTCGGTGGACGGACAACCGCTTCCGCAAAATAAAAATTACCCGGGAAGCTGGACTTGGAGTTATCCGCGTATCAACGCAACATGGCCGCTGCCCGCGCTCACGGTTGGCCGGCACATCGTCAAAGTGGAAAACGTCAGCGCGCTGGTAGCGAAGGAAGACCTGACTGGCCTGTCGTCCACCGCACCACCGTCCGATTGGCCACCGGCAAAAAAACGCTGGACACGCGCTGTGGAATTGGAATTGAACGTCTATTCACCCGACGCCGTGCTGGTGCAGCAGACGCGGGAACCGGCGCTCGACCCGCTGCGCAAGGGGAGTTTGTCGGCCAATCCGGTCATCATTCGATCAAAGGGCAATCGTGCCCAAGCCACGCTGAGTTTCAACGTGCCGTTAAAGGATTCCGTGCCCGTCAGCTTTGATGTGGCGTTGCGCATCGGTGGCCAGACGATTTCATATGGCAGCCTATGGGCTGTTCAAACGGCCCATGGCGAAACGTGCAGCGGAGTGGAACAGTCGGCGGATCTTGCGCCTCCTGCCGCGACAGTCACTGAAGCGGACATCATCCTGACACCAAATCCCAAACCCATCGAACACATCGCCTCGGTGGAATGTATCTGGGGCGGGCAGATTATATTAAGCAATGTTCCACTAAGACGGTTAGATTTGAAAACCGACGCGCCCAATCTTTCGTTCGGCCCGGTGACTAAACTGGGACTTACCTTTGACACGAATGGATTGACGGATTGGCTCAACTTGGAACCAGGAAACCAGATGCGGGTGAGGAAGTTTGAAACCAGTCAGGACGTGCCAGATGGAGTTTATTTCGGTCATTCAAACGGCCACGTGCGGGGTGAAGACGGGACGATGGTTCCAGCCCAATTTTTGACAGTTAATGACGCAGGTGGAACTTTTCATCAAGAGGTGGAAAATGAAAGTTGGGATACGAATTTACCGGCAAATGTGTGGGAACAATTTTCATACTATGGCAAATCAAATGTGATGGTATCGGATGGAATTCCACTCAAGGCATTGCCAGCGACTCGAATTTTCAAAACTCAATCCGGTAGTTTGGGTATTCTGCAAATCACCGGTTTCACCGAAAACCCGCGCGGCGTAGAGCTCCGCTACAAACTGGTGCAAAACGCGGTTGCATCTCCCGCGCCAACAGCAACCGCTCCCGCCGCGCCCAAACTTTCCTTCGGCCAGATGGCCATGCGGACAATTCAGGCCAGCGAAACCGAAACTAACCTGTTCCTCAATCTGGATACCGGCCAATTGCTCACGCCGCCGGAGGACATTCGCGCGTTGTTCAAAGAGTCTTATGCCACACGCATTTCTTGGGAGTGGCATGACGATCCTCGCGCCTTGAAAATGCGCGAATGGCTGCGAAGCTCGGGGGCGAATCTCATGGTGGGTGATGGCAGGCGGGGTTCGGAACAACTGGAAATCCGCGAAGCTGCGGCCTTTCCGCCTAATGTCATTTCAAACGGTGTGGTCGTTCCTTTTGGATTTGATCAGGCCGATGCCAATTATCTCGCGACCCGCCTCCAACGGATGCTGGATGGTTTGCTAAAACAAAACCAGAGCAACAAAACCATCTGGACGCTACAACCGGGATTTGATCCACGATTGAATGAGCGCCAGGACTCGTTCTGTTTCAAAACTTCCAAAGGCGCGGTCGGCATCCTTCAAATTGTCGATGCTGAGGGCAATCCGGCTGGCGTGCGAGTCCGCTACAAGCTGGTGCAACAATAAAGCAGCGGCTTTAAACACGCGCCGATTAAGCGAACGGAAAAGCGAATCAGAAACGGGAAGTTTGGTTCAGTGGAATGTTCTCAATTTTAAAGGGAATCGTTTGGCGCGACTCGGGTATGGCTAAATAAATCACCAGTTGCGCTCCTAGTGGCGGCAGGGTATTGAAGCGATAGACATGGTGATGATTTTCGATTGCGGTCATAACTTGTGAGGGTTTCAAAGACCGGCCCTGATTGTCCAAAATAGTGATTTCGTTATCACCGAACGGTGCAATTACAACATGGTCCGGGTCGTCTAAAATAAACTCCAAGGAATTCTTCCAGTCCGATGGATATTCCTTTGGAATCATTGCCCCACTTTCAATCACCGAATTTGTCTTTTTATACTCAATATCCTTGGTCGCAAAATTTACGAGGCCTGCATAAGCCAGTTTGACGTGATTCATCTTCAGCAGTGGAGCGTCGAATGATTCGCCAGCGTGATGCATAAAATCTTTAATCGAAACCATGCCGGCGTTGGTGGCACTGAGTCCGATTTGACGTGACTTCACTTTTTCGG